>CBHEUU010000499.1:0-4060 GCA_965990355.1 uncultured Chitinophagaceae bacterium | reverse complement strand
TCCGCAGCGAAAGTAACGGTAGTGCAAAACTGGCCACCTGTAGTTAAAGAAAGCACACCAGTGATAGGAGCTTTTGCACAATCATAAGGAATTCCTACAGAACCGTCGGCTCCGGCCACTGCTTCTGCCACATAACCGTTGGCATTGGCAATGCTGACATTGGAACCGGGAATAGCAAACTGAATAAACATAAAACACTGACCCTGGAGTTTATAAGGCTGGGCAGTCATGCCCTGGGGGGTAAAACATTGCGGCTGAGCATTGAGACTCAAGGAGGCAAGGGTGAGAGATAAAGCACTAAACAAGCTTAGAGTAAAAATTCTCATACAGGTAAATTTTTGGTAATGAATTAATTAAAAAATTATTCATTAGGACATTACGGGGCATACGCATGCGTCAAGGTCGCTCTTGGATGCCAGGATTACTTAACTGCGGAATTTTGTGGGATATTAGGTGGAGATCGATGAGGATATCAGAGCCTGAAAAAACAGTAAATATACTGTGTTGTAATATTACGCGATAAATGTAGATAATGTACGTAGTATCTCAAAGCGTTTTGGGGAAATATTTTCAGAAAAGACAATGTGACAATTCATAAATACGTGAAAATCAAACTTATGAATATGTGGATATGTGGATAACCTTTTGGGGTCAGCTCCATCCTTTCACCTGCATATAGTATTTTATGGCCCTGATACAGTAGGAAACAGCATCAAAATCGGCCGCAATTTTCCCCACGATAATCACAAACGCAAGCCCAAATAAAGCTCCCCATATATGTGCAGAATGATTCACATTATCACCTCCTCTTCTTTCCAGTAAAATAGAAATAAACAGGTATAGCGGTGCAAAAATGAATCCCGGGATAGGAAGGGGGATAAAGAACATATATACTTCTGTATAAGGAGCAATTAACAAGCCTGCAAATATTACCGCACTTACTGCACCTGAAGCTCCCAGGCTGCGGTAATGATAATTATCACGGTTCTTAAAAAAAGTAGGTAAGAGGGAAACTGCCAGTGCCAGCACATACATCAACAGATAAAATATCTTTCCTTTTGTTCCAAAAATGACAATGAACTGCTCTTCCACCATACGGCCAAAAAGATAGAGCGCAAGCATATTAAAGATCAGGTGCGTCCAATCTGCATGGATCAGTCCGCAACTGAAAAAACGGTACCATTGATTGCGGCGTGTTACTGCCGGCGGATAAAATATCAGGTCGTCAATGATCTTATTATTACTAAATCCTCCAATGGAGACAAGACAGGTGATAATGACAATGATAATTGTAATGGTAAACTGCATGGATAATTATTATGCTAACCCGAAAATAACTTATTTATGATGATATTTTTCATTCCGCAGGATCGTGCAGGCCCTGTATAATTGTTCGGCCAGTATCAATCGCACCAACTGATGGGGAAATACCAATTGCGATAAGCTCCAGGTGTAATTTGCACGCTTCATTACTGTTTCATCAATACCAAATGCCCCGCCGATCAGGAAAACCAGTTTCTTTGTGCCTGCATTTGCCCTGGCCTGCATAAACTCTGCCAACCCTTCCGAAGAGATCTGTTTACCTCTTTCATCAAGGGTAACCAGGTAATCATCTTTATCGAGCCATTGTATCACCACTTCGGCTTCTTTCTTTTTCAGGTCCATTTCACTCATCATGCCTGAGTTCTTTGGCTGAGGTATGATCACCCATTCCACTTTGAAGTAATTGGAGATGCGCTTAGTGAAATCTTCCACACCGCTTTTTACATAGGGCTCATGAGCTTTGCCAATAGACCATAACTGTATTTTCATTGGTCAGAGATTTTGTGGACATTGTTTATTGCCGGCTGTTTACAATCAACAGGTGATACTGCAAACAGCCGGCCAACAAACTGCAAACTAAAATGCTTTCTTCGGCTCTTCCTTGATCTGCACTTCCGTTACAGGTCCATATTTTTCAGCGATCTTTTTTATATCTGCTGATTTGCCAACCAGCACAAACTGGAGTTTGTCTTCAGGAAAATAAGTGGAGATAATACTTTTTGCTTTTTCCAATGTGAGGCCATCCACGTTTTTCTGGAAATTGTTGATGAATGATTCATCAAACTTGTACCAGAACATCTGGGTAAGCAGGCCTGCCAACTGGCCGCTGGTTTCGTATCCCGGAGGGAACTGACCTTTTACATAGTTCTTGGCAGAAGTCAGCGATTTTTCATCCACTCCCTGTGTATGCAGTCTTTTCAATACTTCCAGCGCTTTATCGATAGCAGGCTCGGTTGTTTTTCCAGCTGTGAAAGTGGAGATCACAAATGATCCGCCATTTTTCAATGCAGAAAAACGGCTGCTTGCTCCATAGGTAAGCCCGGAGCTCACACGCAGTTCATCATTCAGCATGGAAGTAAAACGCCCGCCGAATAATGTATTGATCACAGACACGGCTACATAATCGGGATTATTGCGGCTGATGCCTGGCGCACCAATATAGAAAGTTGTTTCCTTGGCATCGTCCTTATTGATCAGCAGCACGCGGTTGCCGGCGGGTTTGGTAATGGGCTTTGCTGCCAGGTTTGCATTTTCCTGTTTGCCTTTGGCCCAACCGGAAAATATTTTAGTGATGGCCGCTTTCATATCCTTGCTGTTGAAATCGCCTACAATCGAAATAGCCGAACCATTCGGGATATAATTGGCTGAATAGAATTTTTGCAGGTCCGCAGCGGTCAGTCCTGTAACGGTACCAATGGTACCGCTGATAATATTACCATACACATGGTCACCATACAGGAACTTATCAAAATAAGAACTGATCACAGAGCGGGGACTTTCTTTTGCCTGTTCAAGCCTTACCAGTGTTCTTCTTTTTTCTTTGGTAAATTCTGTAGTGTCAAAAACAGGAGCAGTCAGCAGATCATTGATAATGTCGAGCACTTTGTCTTTATCTTTTGCTGCAAACTCAGCCGACAGGCCTGCTGACTCCTTGGACGCATAAGTGGAAACAGAAGCGCCAATAAAATCAAGCTCTTCATCCAGTTTAGCTTTAGGATATTTTTTTGTACCATGTTTTAATGCTACAGCGGTAAGTGAAGCAAGTCCGGCTTTATCGCCATCATAGATCGCGCCGGCAGGAAGGATAGCTGAAAAGCTGATCATAGGCACATCATGCTGTTCCATTAAATAAACTGTCAGCCCGTTTTTCAGGGTGAATTGCTGGTAAGCAGGCAGTTTATAATCCTGCGCTTTCAATGCCAGCCCGATAAAGGCAGACAGGGAAAGAAGAAAGAAACGTATATATCTGAAGTTATTCATTTGTTTAGTGTTTAACAGTGTGCAAGGATGGTTGGTTATTCTGCTGTGTTTGATTTAAGGATACCTACAGTGCGGGTGGTTTTATTGAAATAGGCATTGGCCACACGTTTAATATCTTCTGCAGTTACTTTATTGTAACGGTCAGGTGCTTCAAACATTTTTTTATAATCACCAAAGAACACTTCGTAGGTGCCGATATTATTGGATTTACCATTGATCGTTTCCACCTGGTTGTAGAATTCGATCAGCTTCTGGTTTTTCACTTTTTGCAATTCCTTTTCAGTAATGCCGTCTTTTTTTATTTTTTCCAGTTCTTCATACATGCTTTTTTCGAGGTCAGTTTCATTCACGCCTTTCCCGGCAATAGCATACAGGCTGAATATAGTGGGGTCGAAGCTTTCACCATAAGAAGTGAAAACAGAAGTGGCTTGCTGTTTTCCATCCACAATGGCTGAATAGAGGCGGGAGGATTTGCCGCTGCTGAGAATATCACTAAGCAGCACCAATGGATAATAGTCATCATTCGTTGCCTGAGGCGCTTTGTGTACTATATAGAGATAGGGGGTAGCTACATCTTTCTGTACCATGATCCTTCTTTCACCGGTTTGCACAGGTTCTACCTGGTGCACTTTCGGAGGTTCCGGTTGAGCGGGGATTGGTTCCAGGTATTTTTCGGCCAGCGCTTTAATGTCGGCTGTTTTAACAGCACCGGATACAACTACCACGCAGTTGTTGGGAGCATAATAGGTTTTGAAAT
>CBHEUU010000498.1:0-4063 GCA_965990355.1 uncultured Chitinophagaceae bacterium | reverse complement strand
GTTATTTTATATCAGTAATTTTATTGAACTGCAAAATTTGAGTTTAGATTGGAGTGTGTTACTGGAATACCATAGCCTGGATTACACTCCTGATTTAAGAATTGCTCCTATGCTGCTGATCCCTTTTATTGAAAACGCATTTAAGCATGGTGTTAACTCCGAACAGAAAAGCCATATCAGGATTGAAATAACAATGGACAAAACAGAGCTTCAGTTAAAGGTGGTAAATAATAAAGTGGATGTGCAACATGATATTTCAAAAAGAAGCGGTTTGGGGATTGAAAACACGAAGCATCGCCTTAATTTGATTTATCCTTCGAAACATTTATTGGTGATCAATGATACCGGGAAGGAATTTTTTGTTTCTTTATATATCAACCTACAATGATAAATGCCATTGCTATAGACGATGAACCGTTGGCGCTGACAGTGATCAGATCGTTATGTGATAAGAATGAGGGCATTAATCTGGTAAAAACTTTCACCCAACCTAACGAAGCATTAAAGCATTTACGGAAGTATCCTACCGATCTGATTTTTTGTGATATTCAGATGCCAGCCATGACGGGAATTAATTTGGTGAAGTCGTTGCAGCAAAATACAATGGTGATTTTTACCACTGCTTTCAGCGAATACGCAGCCGTTAGTTACGAATTGAATGCCATTGATTATTTACTGAAACCCATCAATCAGAAACGATTTACGCAAGCTATTACCAAAGCAAAGGAATATTTTGATTACATCAATAAGAAAGGCCAGCATGCAGAAAAAGATATTTTTATCCGGGCCGATTTCAGTTTGGTAAAAATTCCCCTGGCGGATATTCTGTACATTGAAGGGTTGGCTGATTATCTCAAAATCCATATCAGGGGCCGTAAGACTATTGTTACGCGTATGCCTATGAAAGATATGATGGAGAAATTACAGTCAACTGATTTTATACGTGTTCATCGTAGTTTCATTTTACCATTCAGTAAAATTGAAGCAGTACGGGGAACGACTATTTTCATTGGCGGTAAAGAATTTCCTATCGGAAGAACTTATGCCGATGATTTCTTTAGCCGTTATTCTTCTTAATGGGAGATTCCCGCTACCTGCGCTTTACATTCTTCGCATAACTCTCTCACTTCTTCTCAAAATTTTTTACAGGGCTTTTTTTGATTTCATATTTGTATCGTTGATCAGGAATGTGATCTCCAAATGCAGATTACGATACATAACCCATTACCCTAATTTTCGTTTATGTACAAGAAATTATTAATAAGCCTTCTTTATGTATGCAGTGCAACTCTATTGCTGGCTCAGTCAAAATTTACTGTCAGCGGAACTGTGGCTAATAAAGCGAATAATGAGACCCTTATAGGCGCTACCATTATCATTCCGGAAACAAATACATCCGTTATTACCAATTCCTACGGTTTTTACTCTATCACTTTACCAAAAGGAGATTATACCATCATCATTAGTTATACGGGTTTTGATAATGTGGAAGAAAAGATTTCATTGACACAAGATACCAAACGGAATTTTGTAATGAGTGAGAAGGATAAAGCATTGGAAGAAGTGGTAATTAAATCAAACAGGGGTAAAGTCAATATTGGCAAACCTGAAATGAGCACCAATAAGCTTTCTATTGCGACCATCAAAAAAATGCCTGCGATGATGGGGGAGGTGGATATTTTAAAATCAATATTACAACTACCTGGTGTAACAAATGCACAGGAAGGCGCTACAGGTTTTAATGTAAGAGGTGGTTCAGTTGATGGGAATTTAGTATTACTGGATGAAGCGACTGTTTATAACACCTCGCACTTATTTGGGTTTTTCTCTGTCTTTAATTCGGACGTCATCAAAGATTTGAAGTTATATAAAGGGGGAATCCCTGCAAATTTCGGCGGCAGGGTTTCATCTGTACTGGATATTTATCAAAAGGAGGGAGATAATAAAAAGCTTCAGGTAAACGGAGGGCTCGGTGCGATCTCCAGCCGTTTATTGATTGAAGGCCCGATCGTGAAAGAGAAAAGCTCGTTTGTTGTAGCAGCCAGGGGCTCATATGCCCACCTGCTTTTAAAGCTGGCGAATGAACCTAATTCCATTTCTTTCTATGATATAAATTCAAAGCTGAATTATAAATTGAATGATAAGAATAACATTTTTGTTTCCGCTTACCTGGGTAATGATAATTTTAATATGAACAAGGTCTTTATCAATACTTACGGAAACGCTTTTGTTAATTTAAGATGGAACCATATATTTTCAAATAAAGTATTTTCTAACGCGTCAGTAATCTATAGTAATTATAATTACGGCCTGAAGCTAAAAGTGGTAGGGATTGATTGGAAGTCGGATATCAAAAATTACAATTTCAAATACGATTTCAAGCATTATATATCAGACAAGCTGACGCTGAACTATGGATTGAACTCTATTTACTACAAATTCAATCCGGGAACTATCCGCCCGTTTAATGGGTTATCGACCATTAATCCTGACCAGATCGCAAGAAAATATGGATTTGAAAACGCCGTATATCTAAGCGCGGAGCAAAAGCTGTCAGAAAAAATATCGCTAAATTATGGACTACGATACAGCAGCTTTCAAAGGTTGGGTCAGGAGGAAATAAGCGCTTATACTAATGATCAGGCAGTTGTTTTTAATAAAGAACTACAGGTTTATGAAGAAGCTACACCATCAGGGACATTGAAGTATGGCAAGAACAAAAAAATTATCAGTTTTGATAATTTCGAACCACGTTTTGCTGTTGCTTATTCTTTAAATAATAACCAGTCTGTCAAGGCAAGTTATAACCGGATGAGCCAATACGTCCATTTAATTTCCAATACGGCCTCAGTTTCACCTCTTGATATTTGGGCACCCAGTGATAAATATTTAAAACCCGAAATCCTGGACCAGGTAGCGATCGGATATTTTCAAAACTTTAAAAACGATGCCTATTCAATAGAAGTAGAAGCGTTTTACAAAAAAATAAAAAACAAAGCCGATTATATTGATGGCGCTGATTTAATTGCCCACAAAGCCATTGAACGGGTACTTCTTAATGGTGAAGCACGATCGTATGGACTGGAACTTATGTTTAAAAAGAATACGGGGAAACTGAATGGATGGGTTTCCTACACGCTTTCAAAAGCAGAGCAGAGAACGCCAGGCAGAACACCAGAGGAACCGGGAATTAATGACGGGAAGTGGTACCGTGCAAATTATGACAAGCGGCATAATTTGTCTGTCAACGCTTCTTACGAGTTAACTCCCAAATGGAGTTTTGGCGGGACTTTTACTTATCAAACAGGCAGGGCCGCGACATTTCCGAACGGAAAATACCAATACCACGGCATTACCGTGGCCAGCTATGGTTTAAGAAATGGGAACTCGCTTGCAGCCTATCATCATCTTGATCTATCGGCAACATACAGACGCAGGCCATATAAGAAAAAAGGATGGCGCGGTGAATGGGTTTTTAGTATCTATAATATTTATGGCAGAAATAATGCGGCTTCTTACTTTTTTGGACAAAACCAAACTACAGGTAAAAGTGAAGCGAAAAGGATCTCCATATTTGGAATTGTTCCAGGAGTTACTTACAACTTTAAATTTTAGACAATATTTTTAAAAAGAGAAGAAATGAAATTAGTTAAAGGAATTTTATTACTGATTATCGGGGGAGCTTTGGCAGGTTGTGAAAAGGTAATTGATGTAGATCTGGCTACTGCGCCCCCGAAATTGGTAATTGATGCATCTATTGACTGGGTGAAAAACACTACGGGTAACGAACAAAGAGTTGTATTGTCCACGACAACCGGGTATTATAATGCTGAATTTCCTACAGTTTCCGGTGCAACGGTTTTTATAACCAATTCAGCAAATACAGTTTTCAGTTTTTTAGAGTCTTCTAACGTTGGCGAGTATATCTGTACAGATTTTAAACCGGTTGTTGGCGAAACCTACAAATTGACCGTTATGCTGAATGGGGTGACTTATTCTGCAACCGAAACCTTGATTGCTACGCCGGAAATTGATGATAGTATCACTCAAAATAATACAGGAG
>CBHEUU010000497.1:0-4088 GCA_965990355.1 uncultured Chitinophagaceae bacterium | reverse complement strand
AAACGGGATTTGAGTTGAGTGATGAAGTGTTGTATAAGGCCAATGTGTTTATTACACCCGGCGGCATTTTTGGAAATGCAGGAGATAAATATATCCGCGTAAGTCTTTGTGCACCGGTTGAAAAATTTGAAGAATCATTGAAAAGGCTTGGCAGCCTTCGCTAAAGCTTCGGCTGCCAAGCGTAGCCTACACTAAAGGTTCGGCTACCAAAGTAAAAAGCGAATAGTATGGAACGCAAGAGAATTGCTATTGTTGGAGTAGGCTTGATCGGAGGCTCTTTGGCCATCCGCTTGCACGAGAAGAAAATTTCTTCACGGCTGATAGGTGTGGATGTAAATGAACAACACCTGGAAAAAGCACTCGAATTGGAACTGGTGGATGAAGTGCTGCCGATGGATCAGGCCATCGCCAATGCAGATGTGGTGGTGCTGGCAATACCGGTGGATAAGCTGGTGCTTTTGCTGCCCTCTATCATGGATAAAATTGACCGGCAGATTGTAATAGATCTTGGATCAACCAAGGCTCAATTGATCAACAGTTTAAAAAACCATCCCAAAAGGGGGAGATATGTAGCCACGCATCCTATGTGGGGAACCGAATACAGCGGTCCGCAGGCGGCGGTGCGTGGTGCCTATGAAAATAAGGCTGTGATCATCTGCAATCCGCAGGACAGTGATAAGGATGCACTGGAATGGACAAAAGAGATGTATAAAAAGATCGGCATGCACCTGCTGGAAATGGAAGGCAATGCGCATGATCTGCATGCAGCGTATGTAAGCCATATCTCGCATATCACTTCCTTTGCGCTGGCTAATACAGTACTGGAAAAGGAAAAAGAATCGCAGGCGATATTTGAGATGGCCAGTGCCGGTTTTGAAAGTACTGTAAGGTTGGCGAAAAGTAATCCTGCTATGTGGGTGCCCATTTTTATGCAGAATAAAGAGAATGTGCTGGATGTGCTTACAGAACATATCGCTCAGCTGACAAAGTTTAAAGAAGGTATAGAAAAGGGGGATGGGAAGTTATTGCAGCAGCTGATTGAAGATGCTAACCAGATAAGGAGAATTATCAAATAATATATAAACCAAGCTGATGAAAAGATACCTGCATATCATTTTCTTGTTGCTGCCATTTGGGTTGATGGCTCAAAACGAGTTGCAGAAATGTATGGAGATTAATTTTCTGAAGATGGATTCTATCTTGAACTTGGGGAAAGATCCTTTTACAGAATGGTATAATTGTATGTTGGGAAAACCGTTGCCATCTTTCTCTCTGAAAACGATGGATGGTAAAGTAATAGACAATAACACCATTAAAGGGAAAGTGATGGTGCTGAGTCTTTTTACAATCTATTGTGCTCCCTGTATCGCAGAGCTTCCCGGTCTTAACAAACTGGTGGCGGAGTATAAAAAGAAAGGCGTTGTTTTTCTTTCAATAACACCTGATAAACTGGACCACTTAAAGGAATATTTTTTTCCGAAATATAAACTGGACTTGCCGATCGTTGCAGAAGCCCCGGAGGCGATAGCACTCTTTGGAGGTTCTGGTTATCCCAAACTGTTTATTATAAATACAGAAGGGAATATTGCTGAGGTATGGCCGGGTGGTGAATTTAATAAAACGGATAAAAGAGATATGTATCTGAATGCAAAACCAGTAATAGATAAACTTGTAGAGAACATAACACATAAACAATAACTTTACAAATCAATAAGCAACATGCAAACAGCAGAACAAACAACAAATGACACCGTGCAAAAGGCCTGGAAGAAAAGACCGCTGATCATAAGCGGTCCCTGCAGTGCTGAAACGGAAGAGCAGGTATTGGCTACAGCCCAGCGGCTGGCAGCTACCGGCAAAGTAGATATGCTCCGTGCGGGCATCTGGAAACCACGTACCAAACCCGGTATGTTTGAAGGTATTGGAGCAAAAGGCCTGCCCTGGCTTCAACAGGCAAAGAAACTGACAGGTCTTCCCACAACTGTTGAAGTAGCTACCGGCAAACAGGTAGAAGATGCGCTGACATTTGATGTGGATGTATTGTGGGTGGGAGCCCGCACTACGGTAAATCCTTTCAGCGTGCAGGAAGTAGCTGATGCATTGAGAGGCGTGAATGTGCCTGTGCTGATCAAAAATCCTATCAACCCCGACCTGGAATTATGGGCTGGTGCAGTGGAAAGGATAGCACGCGCAGGTATTAAAGATATTGGTTTGATCCATCGCGGGTTTTCTTCTTATGGCAATACAGAGTACAGAAATGCTCCGATGTGGCACCTGGCTATCGAGATGAAACTGAAACATCCGAATATGCCTATCATCAATGATCCTTCGCATATCTGTGGCCGCCGCGATATTTTGCTGGATGTAATGCAACGCGCGATTGACCTGGATTATGACGGACTGATGATCGAAAGCCACATTGATCCCGATAATGCCTGGAGCGATGCCAAGCAACAGATCACTCCTGAGCGTTTGAAAGAAATGCTGGAAACGATCATCTGGAGAAAAGAAGATGTGAACTCAGCGGAATACCATGCTGCTTTGGAAAAACTGCGCCAGCAGATCAACCACCTGGATGATGAACTGATGCAGATACTGAGCCAGCGGATGAAGATCGCTGAAAAGATCGGCCAGTATAAAAAGGAAAACAATATCACTATCCTGCAAACCAACCGCTGGAATGAGATCATCGAGAAAGCATTTACTAAAGGTGAAAAGATCGGTTTGAGCAAAGAATTCATCACTAAGTATTTTGATGCAGTGCATATGGAAAGTATTAATCACCAGAAAAAGATAATGGACGCATAAGGAGGTCAACGGAAATAAGATGAAACATATCAGGTATAAATTCTCCGGTTCATCCACCGATTTTTATTTTGATGCAGGCTTTGCGCAATTAAAAAAGATCGCTGATCCAAAAGCTACGGTGCTGATCACAGATGAAAACGTGTTCAATGCCCATGCAAAAAGATTCAAAGGGTGGCGCACCATTGTATTAAAACCCGGTGAAGCATATAAGGTGCAGGCTACGGTGGATGATATCATCCGCCAATTGATAGAAGCAGAAGCTGACCGTAAAACAACACTGGTAGGTATTGGCGGAGGCGTGATAACAGATATCACCGGTTATGTGGCTTCCGTGTATATGCGTGGCTTGCGGTTTGGATTTTTACCAACGTCTTTACTGGCATTGGTGGATGCATCGGTAGGAGGAAAGAATGGGATAGATGTAGGTGTTTATAAGAATATGGTGGGCGTGATACGCCAGCCTTCTTTTATCCTGCATGATATGCTTTTCCTGAAAAGCCTGCCGCAACGTGAATGGGAGAATGGTTTTGCAGAGATCATCAAGCATGCATGTATCAAGGATACGGCAATGTTCCGCGAACTTGAATCCAACACACTGAAGACTTATCAATCCAAGCCCAAACTGGCTGCAGCTTTATTGCAAAGAAACGCGCAGCTCAAAGCAAAAGTGGTGCAGCAGGATGAGTTTGAAAAATCTGTCCGCCGCCTGTTGAACTTCGGACATACGCTCGGGCATGCATTGGAAAACCAGTATGAGTTGATGCATGGACAGGCCGTTGCGGTCGGCATGACTTATGCCTGCCATATATCTGAACAACTCACCGGGTTCAGGCAAACCGGGAAAGTGGTAAAGGTATTGGAGCAATATGGATTGCCTACCTATATGTCTTTTGATAAGCAAAAGGCTTTTGAAGTGCTGAAAATGGACAAGAAGCGCGAAAGAAAAGAAATGAACTACGTGTTGCTGGAGAAAGTAGGGAGAGGTGTTGTGCAAAGCATACCGCTGGTTCGATTAGAAAAAATCATTCAAGGATTATTATAGTGAAAGTAACAATACAACCAACCGGTTTAAAGGGCACCATACAGGCGCCTGCTTCCAAGAGCTCCATGCAGAGGGCATGTGCGGCAGCACTTGTGGCAAAAGGCATCAGCGAGATTCATAATCCGGGTCATAGCAATGATGATAAAGCTGCAATGGATATCGTTAGCAGGCTGGGCGCAAAACTGGAAGAACAGGCGGCTGATTTATTAAAGGTCAGCAGCGAGGGTATTCAACCTGT
>CBHEUU010000496.1:0-4106 GCA_965990355.1 uncultured Chitinophagaceae bacterium | reverse complement strand
AAAGAAAACACTGGTACTCGGAGCTTCAGACAATCCTTCCCGCTATAGTTACCTGGCCATACGTAAACTTCGTGGTAAACAACACCCTGTGGTGGCTGTTGGTAAATCTGATACCCATGTGGACGATGTCGACATCACCAAAGAAAAAACCCCTTTTACAGATGTAGACACTGTAACGCTTTATCTTAATCCCGCGCACCAGCGTGAATATTATGACTATATATTTTCCCTGAACCCGAAACGGATCATTTTTAATCCGGGTGCAGAGAATACAGAACTGGCTGAACTGGCTAAAGAAAAAAACATCGAGCCATTGGAAGCATGTACATTAGTGCTGCTTAGTACAGGACAATACTAATACGCTGATTACGCTAATGGGTTATTTCCCATTCACCCTCGTAGAAGAACTACTACTGCAAGGTAGTACTACCCCTCTATTTACAGAATTATACACCCCGTAATATTGGCAGAGTAAAAAACTTTACTCAATCTTGCATTACCGTCCCCTCCGAAAACCGGCGCAGCCAATCCAACTGCCCTGTATCAATTCGTCATAAATAAATCCCATGAATAACCATCAAGTGCCAGGTATCCGCCTGCTATATATTATATGTTTGTTTTGCAGCCTTTCTCTGCAAGCACAGGAAAAAGCCCCGTTCAGGGAGCCTGATTACAATAAGCCTAAACTTTTTAATAGCCTGCCAGCTTCGATGCAGGTAAATAAGCAGGACCTGCTGAATATCGTTTCTCCCAGTTCTCAAAAAAACCAGGAAATAAAGCTGCCGCTTGCCGGCGGCAGAGTAAGCCCTTTTACCGGCAAAATCGAGTACTCGGTTAGCGACGAACAAGACCCGCAATTGCGTACCGTAGCCATCCAATCTACCAATTTCAATGGAGCCGTGCTTATCCTGTCTTCACTCACAAATGCTGATGGTACGGTCAGCTTTGTTGGCCGTATCTTCAGTCACCAGCATGGTGATGCATTTGAATTGCAGGAAAAAAACAACCAGTACTACTGGATCAAAAAAAACCTTTATGAAATGATTCCCGACTAATATTTGCCCGTTTTTATCCAATCCTTGAAAAACTCATGCTGCTATGAAACCACTTTCCCGATACCTGTTTGCGTTACTGCTGTTTGCCTTGCAGGCAAAAGCTGATGCACAAACCGTACCCGTACTGAACAGTTATCCTACTGCTTCAGCTGCCATCTTCCTGGATTTTGACGGGCATACGGATAAATCAGGTAACTGGTTTCCTTATGGCCCGGCTAACCCGCTTGTTTGCGCGCCATCGGGATTAAGCAACGACCAGATCATAGAAGTGTTTAACCGCATAGCAGAAGATTACCGTCCTTTTAATATTAATGTCACCACTGATTCTACGAAATACTGGGCAGCTCCGGCAAAACAACGGACACGTGTTGTACTCACTATCACCTCCAGCTGGTATGGCACCAGTGCCGGTGGCGTATCCTGGACTGGTTCATTCAGCTGGGGTACTAATACACCTTGTTTTGTGTTCTCTGCTTTATTGGGTTATACTCCCAAACGCGTAGCTGAAGCTGCTTCCCATGAAGCAGGCCATACGCTTGGGTTGCAGCACCAGGCCAAGTATGATGCAAACTGTACAAAGATCACTGATTATGATTCCGGCCAGGGCACCGGTGAAATTGGCTGGGCGCCTATCATGGGCGTTGGTTATTACCAGAATTTCACGCTCTGGCATAATGGCGCTACCATCTATGGTTGCAATTCCCGTCAAAGTGATCTTGATGTGATCACATCGGCAACCAATGGTTTTGGCTACAGGGATGATGATCATAGTAAAACTTTTGCCACTGCTACTGTTCCTGCTTTCACTTCAAATCAATTTGATGTGACGGGTGTAATAGATCGCAATACTGATCAGGATGTATTCCGCTTTATCATGCCTGCACATGGCCGTTTTCAGATCGATGCTGTGCCTTATAATGTAGGTACAGGCAATGCAGGCTCTGACCTGGATATGCAGGTAAGTCTTTACAGTGAACAGGAAAACCTTTTAAGTATTTACAATCCGGGTAACCTGCTTAACTCTGTTGCTGATACGCAGCTGAATGCCGGCACCTATTATCTTAAAGTGGAAGGGAAAGGCAATCAATATGCTCCTGCTTATGCAAGCCTTGGCTCTTATTCCATGCATGCCACCATAGAAACAAACGGCTCTGGTACACTTCCTTTACGCAGACTTGAATTGCGTGGTGCTGCGTATGGCGGCAAACATCAGCTGAACTGGCTGGTGGATGTGGATGAAACAATCATACAGCAAACACTGGAGATATCAGTGGATGGAAGAAGTTTCCATACATTAGCCGATCCCGGCACAGAAGTCCGTTCCTATACTTATCAACCCGTGGGTTCACCTGCTGCAAGATACCGGGTAAACGTGAGCCTGGAAGATGGTCACCGTTATTACTCCAATGTTATCACACTGCAAAGCGATGAAAAGCTCAGCTGGCCAAAGCTTACAGGCAATCCTGTTCAAAGCAGTACCATTTATATCAGCAGTCCCGGCAATTACAGCTATACTCTGCTTGATGCAAATGGCAGACATATCGGAAGCGGCAAGCTGAACAGTGGTTTGAATACAGTAAATGCACCAAACCTTTTACCAGGTATATATTTTATCCGTTATACTGGCCAGGATGGCCAATGGACGGAGAAACTCATTCGTCAATAAGCTATTATATGTTCTGATAACAGAACATTAATCCGTACCCCCTTGATAATCGAAGGTTTTTCTATAACTTAGGAAAACCTTTTTTTATATGCGTTGGAGAAAATTTAATGGCGACCCGATTGATCTCCCGATTATCCATGCTGTTGAAAATGCCATCAAACGTGAGACTGCAGCCGGTTTCCGGTTGAAAGTCTGCATCGGCACCGACTCTCAGGTAAAAGGGAAAGAAACAGAATTTGCGACGGTAATTGTATTCCTCCGTGAAGGACATGGAGGCTTTATGTTCATTCACAATGAAAAGACCCGTCAGCAATTCACCATCAAAGAGCGTATGCTGATGGAAGTAGCCAAGAGCATCGAGATTGCGTATGAACTGTGCAACCTGTTCACTGTTTACAATGTGGATATGGAAGTGCATGCGGACATCAACACTAACCCGCATTTCAAAAGCAATGATGCACTCAAAGAAGCCATGGGCTATATCCTGGGTATGGGCTTTGCATTCAAGGCCAAACCTGAAGCATTTGCAAGCAGCAGCTGCGCCAATAAAGTAGTGAACTGATCATTATCATTGCTTTATCGCTGATCTGTCCGTTAATACAGGGAGTTCCTCTGTACAGGGCATTGTCTCCTTCAGATTTTCTGAATTTCCCACAAGCCTTACTATATTATTCTATTGAGTGGTACACATTATACTCAGAACGATTTTGACTTCCCACCAAGACAACAAAGAGCACAAAGAGATTTTTATGAGCAATGCTGGTATAAATCTTAAAGGCGCTGACTTAAAATAAAGCAGGTCTGAAAAATCTCTTTGTGCTCTTTGTTGTCTTGGTGGGAAATATTTCTTTGTTCTGAGAAAAATCTACTCCCGCCTCAGCGGGCAATAATCGCTGCGGGAGCAGCCTGGTCAATTACCTTGTCAGTAGAGTCTGCCTGCATTGAACTTGAAACAAACTGATTCCTCTGCTCTATCCCATTTTGCCTTGTGTATTGCTGTGCAAGCACAAAAATGAAGAACGTGAATACAAAAAGGACGGCTGCAATGTTTCGGTAGGATAGAAATTTTCGCATAGCTCAAAGGTCAGATTATCTGCAAAGTAATGAATTAATACTGAATAACTAAATGCGTACATCTTTGTGTACAAATGCCTTATTCAGGTCATCAATATAATCCAATACCAGGACTCTTCCTTCCCCGGTTTCTGCGGATGTAACAAAAAACGGAGGTATCTCCTCCCATGACTCTTTCAGCTTGTTTACAAAAGCAGTCACATTGCGGAGCGTGGCCCCGGGTTTGTTTTTATCTGCCTTTGTAAAGATCACCGCAAAAGGAATTTCCCAGTTGCCCAGCTGATTGATGAAATCGAGGTCTATTTTCTGCG
>CBHEUU010000495.1:0-4116 GCA_965990355.1 uncultured Chitinophagaceae bacterium | reverse complement strand
ATAATACCCACTACAATAGCGGCCACTCTTGATATTCTTCGCAATATCCGCAATACCCCATGATTGCTCCGCCCGGTGTTCAATTGATATGATGAAATATTCTTATCACCTTCAAGGATCTTTTTTAGCATATTGATCTTTGCCGGTGTCAGATCTTCCTGCATATCAGTTGCATCCGAAATATCCAGGGAATATAACCAGTTTCGAACGATGCTTCGTTCCTTGTCTGTTGCAGTTCCATTAAAAATCCTGGACAGGATGGTATTGATGTCATGATATTGCTCCATACATATAGTTAGAGCGGCACATCAAAATTATCCCGGCTTATTAATGTTACTATAATGTTACCAGTTGGGAAAGCTCTCGTTCAACAGCAGTAAAAAAAGAGGGATCCATTCCGGGGAGGAATAATTATTTGCGAATTCTTTAAGCCTGCCTTTGGCCTCGCTGAGTTGGTTTCTTACCGTTTTGGTGGAAATATTAAAAGAGGCTGAAATTTCTTCAGCAGACTTATTCTTATAGTATGCTTCTACAAAAATTCCTTTCATCCGTTCAGGCATTTTATCCAGTTCTCCGGCAATAGCTATCTGGATAGCCTCGAATTCCCGTTCTACTTCCAGGTTGTTTTCATAGGAAACAGTATTGTCAGAACTTTGTATATACTGTTGAAAAAGCAACCGCTGCCGCGCATTTACTCCTTTATCTCTAAAAAAGCTCAGGATCCGATAGTATAAGCAGGTAATGAGGTATGATCTGATTTTATCTTTTGATATCTGCAGAGAGGAAAAGTTTTGCCATACGTAGGTAAAGGTTTCCTGAACAATGTCTAAAGCACTATCATGGCAACCGGTTTTTTTTCTCGCAATGCGAAACAAATCATCCCAGTATTGGAAATAGATGGTTGTAAACAGCTGATCATTCTGCATAAGCGGCCGGCTTGGTCATACCAAAGAGGGGCAAATTTAATGGACGATCATACTACCTGGTATGGTTTCTTATATTATCTCTACTTTATCAAATTGGGCTCTTTGAATTTCAGGGGGATATAAAACACAAAAGGACGCCTGAGCGACCTTTATGACTGTTTGATGATTAGTGGGAGTTGACGGGCTCGAACCGCCGACCCTCTGCTTGTAAGGCAGATGCTCTGAACCAACTGAGCTAAACTCCCTTTTTTCGATTGGGAGTGCAAAGATAAGTGTGTATACTTTTCAACCAAATTTTTTTTAAAATTTACCCTGAATTTCACGAATTTATTCATGAGTATCAACCCCCTACCCTTTTTCTTCACACCCCCAAACAAATCCCTCCCAGCATTTCCGAAAAAAACACAAATCGTCTATTTTTGTAAGCAAAGGTTTGAACGATGGCTAAACACGAATTTGAGACCGGTACCGTACACGAAACCGATACCCTGACCCTTCACGACGAGGGTTGCAGTCTCATTGTATGGAATGACGAAGTGAATACCTTCGAATGGGTCATCGAAACCCTGGTACAGGTTTGCGGCCATACCCAGGAACAAGCCGAACAATGCTCCTACTTCATCCACTATAAAGGAAAATATGCCGTAAAACAAGGTTCTTATGAAGAACTAAAGCCTATGTGTGATGCTATTACGGAACGCGGTATTGGCGCGACCGTGGAAGTGGTCGCATAGTAAGCTTAGGTCGAAGATCCTGCACACGGTTTTTATTCAACTTTCCCCTCTCCCTTCATCTGCTTATGCCCCTTTTTGCTCTTGATACGGAGATAATTGATTTTCCCCCTCCCCGTTTGGCCGAACCGGATGGACTACTAGCAATGGGTGGTGATCTCTCGCCTGAGCGACTGCTGTCAGCCTACCGGCAAGGTATCTTCCCCTGGTACGAAGGAGAGCATATTCTCTGGTGGTTCCCCGACCCCCGCTTTGTCCTCTTCCCCAAAGACCTGAAGATCAGCAAAAGCGTAAAACCCTTACTTAATAGAAACGAATTCGATTTTACTATCAATAAGGCCTTTGCCGAAGTGATCCGCTGCTGCCAGCAGATCGAACGCTCCGGGCAGGACGGCACCTGGATCACACACGACGTAGAAAAAGCTTACACGAAAATGCACGAGTTAGGTTATGCTCATAGCGCTGAGGTCTGGAAAAACGGGGAACTGGTTGGTGGTTTATATGGGATCCGGCTTGGGAGGGTCTTTTTTGGAGAGAGTATGTTCAGCAAAACGAGTAATGCCTCGCGTTATGCTTTTATCCGCTATGTGCAACAGCTTCGCTCCGAAGGAGTGGAATTGATAGATTGCCAGGTGTATACTGAGTACCTGGAGAGTATGGGTGCAGCGATGATCGAAGGAAAAGATTTCAGTAGATTATTAGAAGAACTCATTCCATAAAATAAGGCTCGCTTTTAAAAACGCGTCCCTAAATAATGCGGCAACATCGCCCGCCAGGTCGGCCAGTCATGCGGCCACTCCGTTCCCCAGATATCCAATTCATACCAGATATTCTTATCATACAATTGCTTCGCAAAATGCCCCGCCGCATCCGGGTCTTCATGCGCACCCCGTCCACTCAGGATATGTATATGCTTGCTGCTTCTGATCTGCTCCAGCACATGGTGATCCGTTAGATTGGAAACATAATGAGCCGGGCTGTTGAAATATACATTATCATCATAATGCCCCTTGGTATATTCCATTAAATTATATACTCCACTCATCGCGATCACCCCGTTGATCAAATCAGGACGCTTCAAAAACAAATTCATACTGTGCAATGCCCCGAACGATGCGCCACAGGTAATGATCGGCGTTTGCCAACTGCTGCTGTTACGGATAAATGGCACCACTTCATTGTACACATAATCATTCCACTGCTGATGCCGCGCCGATTTATACCAGGGATCCACCTGGTCATTCATCCAGCTCTCCCGGTTAATGCTGTCTATCGAATACACTTTCACCTTGCCCCCATCAATAAAAGGCGCCAGCGAATCCATCAACTGAAACCGTTCATACTCCAGGTAATCAGCCGCCGCTGTAGGAACCAGCAATAACGCAAATCCATAATCACCATAAGTGGCAATGGGCATTTCTTTTTGCAGGGAAGGACTATACCAGGAAGTCAGGGATCTTTTAATGTTAATAGTTTTCGAATTCGCAGCAGGTTATCCTGTAATTGAAGATATTGAATCAGGCTTATACTTTCAAACCGCTGTTTTTAGTTTGCTTCGGCAAGTCAAGTACCTTATTGGTTTTGCGTGATGTTGCCGCGCAATGACGGTCACTCCGTGTACCAGAAATTTCATTACGAATCCGGGATACAATGCGAAGAATTTTCTGTTCCGGCTCCCGACTCCGGGCTCCCGACTCCCGCCTCAATTTCTTACCTTTGCCGCCGTATGGAACTGAGCAAGAATTTCGACCACCAATCCGCCGAACTCAAGTGGTACCAGCACTGGCTGGACAAGCGATATTTCAATAGCAAACCCGATTCCCGTGAGCCCTATACCGTGGTGATCCCCCCTCCCAACGTTACTGGTGTGCTTCACATGGGGCACTGTCTTAATAATACCATCCAGGACATCCTGGTGCGCCGCGCCCGTATGCAAGGCAAAAACGCCTGCTGGGTACCCGGCACCGATCATGCGTCCATCGCTACAGAAGCTAAAGTGGTACAGATGCTGCGGGAAAGAGGCATTGCCAAATCATCCCTCAGTCGTGATGAATTCCTGAAATACGCCTGGGAATGGAAAGATAAATACGGTGGCATCATCCTGCAGCAGTTGAAAAAAATGGGCTGCAGCCTTGATTGGGACCGCACCACTTTTACCATGGACCCGCATTATTACGAGTCTGTGATCAGCGTGTTCATTGACCTCTACAATAAAGGGTTTATCTACCGCGGCAAGCGGATGATCAATTGGGACGTAAAAGCAAAAACTGCGCTGAGTGATGAAGAAGTGATCCGCAAAGAGACTGTTCAGAAGCTTTATCATATCCGTTATGCCATCGAAGGCACTGACCGTTTTGTGGTGATCGCTACCGTTCGCCCTGAAACCATCATGGGCGATACGGCGATCTGCGTTCACCCCAATGATGAACGTTATAAAGACCTTCACGGAAAATTCGCGA
>CBHEUU010000494.1:0-4134 GCA_965990355.1 uncultured Chitinophagaceae bacterium | reverse complement strand
AGGTTTGAGCCACTACTTTTACATCAGTCAATTGCTTATGGATCCATTTGCATTGGGCCGGTGTCAGGGCAACCCGGTTATCAGCGGGTATTTTTCCTTCACGGATCAGTCCGATTCTAATCATAGTCAGTAAATTTGCAATCGTTCGGCGCAGCAAAAGTAGTTGTAAAATTCCGGAGAATAAGGGGTGAATTATTAAGTGTGATTGATCAATTGTATAAGGTATATGATGGAGTTATTAAAGAAATTGTGGAGCATTGTCAGGAGTATAATCCTGCCCAAAAAGAGTTGTTGCAAGTAAGGCTACTCCAAAAAATATTTGCATTACACCGGCAGCAAATGGCTGGAAAGCCGTAATATTGCAGCCCCAATAGCAGCCCGGGTGGCGGAATTGGTAGACGCAGCAGACTCAAAATCTGCCGTTCGCAAGAATGTGCTGGTTCGATTCCAGTCCCGGGCACTTAAAACGTTGATAATTAATTATCAACGTTTATTTTTACTACCCTCTTTCCCATTCATTTTTAGCCATTTGTTCCCCGCTTCCTTCTTTTTTCTGACACACAGTTAGCACACTTCTTTGGCTCACATTCAAAAAAATGAAAGTCAGGATCACGCAACAGAGCTTTTATTCCTCAGTTAAACAAAGCCCGAAATTCCAAAGGACTTTGTTGGGTTTTGTTTTTAAACAGTTTACTGAATGACTGCGGATGTTCAAAACCAAGTTCGTAGGCAATTTCGCTTACAGATAATCCGGTTGTAGATAATTTTTCTTTCGCTTTGTCAATCAGTTTTTCGTGAATGATCTGTTGCGTGGTTTGTCCCGTTAATTGTTTGAGCAAACTACCTAAATATTTGCTGGAAATATTGAGTATGCCGGCAACGTATTGAACGCTGGGTAATCCTTTGGAAAGCAAGTCTTCGTTGTTGAAATAGTCTGCCAGCACCTCTTCTAAACGCGCTAAAATTTTGTGGTTGGTTATTTTGCGGGTAATGAACTGGCGTTCATAAAAACGTTGTGCATACGTAAACAACAGTTCCAATTGTGCGATGATTACCTCCTGACTGAACTTATCAATGCTGGAGTGATATTCGTTTTTGATATTATCAATGATCCCGTTAATAAGGGTTTCTTCTTTATCGGAGAGAAACAAGGCTTCGTTTGTAGAATAACCAAAGTATTCGTACTGCTTTATTTTTTTTGCCAGAGGTGTTTTCCACAAAAAATCAGGATGTATGAAAAGCATCCAGCCTTCGAGGTTCGGTGGCACTCCATTTTCTTCGCCACGCAAAACCTGTCCGGGCGACAAAAAAGCCATTAAGCCTTCATCGAAATCGTATTTCTGTTGCCCGTATAAAAGGTTGTCGCAGCCCCTTTTCAGCGATACCACATAAAAGTCAAAAATTACGGCATTGATGTTCGGGTCACCTTTCAGTCCCTTCAAATCAATGATGCTAATGAGTGGATGATGTGGTTTTGGAAGCGCCATCAACCGGTGTACCTCTGTTATGGATTTTATTCTATATGGTTTTGTATTTGCCATTGTACAAAATTATCTTAAAGTATTTCACCCGCATCATAACCACGGTATAATAAAATAAAGGGAATAGTGCCTTCAAACAGGTTACTTAAAAACATAAGTATTCATTAAATAACCCGCTACTATTGCGACAGGAATACCAATCAACGCGCTTGTCAGGGCGCTTTTGGCTTTATCGGGATATTGATCTCTGTGTTTAAAATACAGAAAAAATCCTATGGGCGGTAACGCGTTCGAAAGTATAAACCAGGATTTCGACAGATTGTCTTTGCCTTCTTTCATATGCATATGGTTATTATTATTTAATAGATAAAAGCGACTACCGATTGCTGATTAACAATCTCAGGTGTTTAAATTTTTTAAATTCTCTATGCCCAAACTTTATAAGCAAATTAGGTACAACTCTGCTTGCCAATTTTATCACCCTGAGTAAGAACGGTTTGATTTCCGGTTTATCTTTCAAAATTCCTTTGATTGCTACGTTAACCATTTTCTTCACATCCATCATCATACCTGGGTTTGGTTTCAGTACCCAATCATTCTGAAGATTAGTATTAACGCCTGGCGGTATCACTTCAAACACTTTTACGTTTGTTTCTTCAAGCTGTAAACGCAATGCCTGCGAATAAGCATGAACCCCTGCTTTCGAGGCACTGTAAACAGGTGCAGTAGAATATGGCATAAATGCAATGCCCGACGAAACATTGACAATCGCGGACGATTTCTTTGTTATCAAATGTGGTAAAAACTGATGCACCATTTGGATAGTTCCAGAAAGATTGGTGGCAATTTCACGGTTAATGTTCTCTAGATCCAGTGTCGTATCCTGCAAATCTATCAACCGCATAATGCCTGCGTTGTTGATGATGATGTTCAATTCGGGGAATTGCTGCGTAACATCTTTATAAAGTTGTTCAATGTCTTCCGGTTTGCTTACATCGCTTTGAAATGTGTGCACTTTCGGAAACCGCTTTTTCGTTTTGTTCAATGCATCAGGGTTGCGCCCCGTAATAATGATGTTCGCTCCCTGTCCGGTAAGTTGTTTCACAAACTCTAAGCCGATTCCGCTGGTGCCGCCTGTGATCAGGATGGTACTGCTTTTTAATTCCATTTTCTGATATTTTGTTGATGCAAAGTTCAACAGCCATCAGAAAACGGATGTAGCCAAAAGTCGCAATGTTGTAGTCAAAAGGGAAGATGTTTATTTGCTTTTTTTATTCAACTTTGGCAGATGAATAAACGAATTACTACCTTATGTTTTCTGGTAATGACCTATTGCGCAGCCGGTCAGTCCTTATCAGACAAACAGCATAAATTCCTGGACAGCCTGAAGATCCTTGCCAACTCAAATAACTATCCCAATATTCATAGCATTTTGATTTCTAAAGATGGGAAATTGATTTATGAACAGTATTTCAACGGGTGGAACAAAGATTCCCTGCAAGATTCCCGTTCAGCCTTTAAATCCATTACCAGTCTGCTGGCCGGCATTGCCGTTGATCAGGGACTTATCAGGGATGTCAACCAGAAAGTATATTCTTTCTTTCCTGAGTATAAGAACTTTTCCGGCAATAATGCCTGGAAAAAGGACATGACGATTGAAAATCTTCTACGAATGGAATCCGGGTTCGACTGCGAGGAGTTTAACGATGGAAAGGATTGCGAAACCGATATGATGGCGTCAAAGGACTGGGTCAGGTTTTCCCTGGATCTTCCCATGAAGAACAAGCCGGGCACCGTTTGGGCCTACACTTCGAGTGACCCTATGATCCTAAGCGGAATTATAAGCCGGGTCGCAAAAATGTCTATAATGGACTTCGCAAAAAAGTATCTGTTCGACCCAATGGGAATCAAACATTACAGGTGGACAGTAGATCCCAGTGGGTATGGAATGACTGCGGGTTCATTTTATATACTGCCCTCCGATATGATGAAAATAGGGCAAATGATACTTCAGAAAGGCATGTGGAATGGTCGCAGGCTCGTATCATCGGCCTGGCTTGAGAAGTCCACCAGCACTCCCGTTCCTATCCCGGACTTCTCATTTGTGAAGTTCAGCAGGTCTGCTGTTGCCATTCCACGGCCCACTTATTATGGCTATTACTGGTATAAAGAAGAGATCAGAACAAAGACTTTCCGGGAAAATGCGCTCTTTGCATCAGGAAACGGCGGCCAATACATTATGATAATCGAACGCCTGGGTATCGTTGTAGTTTTCACTCAAGGGAATTACAACTCCTGGAAAGCCAAAAAAGCCTTTGATCTCCTGGCAAGGTCTATTCTCCCTGCTTTCGAACAATGAATCGACAACTTGTTACAAATTTTTAACGAAGCAAACTATTCTCTCCACTTCGTTAAATCCGGTTTTCATATGAAACTCTATACTTGACTGATTGGTAATAGCAGTGTCTAAAGCAATTTGCCCTAATCCCTTTTGCTTAGCCCACTCTTCCGCAACAACTATCCAATCCGCCTTCCATTAAAGTTTACGCAGGGACTTTGCGTGATTTTTCCCGTTCCCAGAAACGATGTGCTGATATAGCTTTAATAAATGCTACGGATAATGCTTTTATATTCTTATCGATTAAAATCCCCT
>CBHEUU010000493.1:0-4135 GCA_965990355.1 uncultured Chitinophagaceae bacterium | reverse complement strand
GTGATGTTTGTTGGCAGTGCTACAGGTAAAGATGGGATCGGCGGAGCATCTTTCGCTTCAGCAGATATCACTGCAGAAAGTGCGCAGGACCTGCCGGCTGTACAGGTAGGCGACCCATTCCAGGAAAAGAAATTGCTGGAAGCATGCCTTGAAGTGATCCAGACCGGTGCAGTAGTGGGCATGCAGGACATGGGTGCTGCAGGCATCATCTGCTCCACCGCGGAAATGAGCGCCAAAGGTGAAGTGGGAATGAAGATTGATCTGGATAAAGTGCCAACACGCCAGAGCCAGATGAAAACCTGGGAGCTGCTGTTGAGCGAAAGCCAGGAAAGAATGCTGCTGGTGGCGCAAAAAGGAAGAGAACAGGAAATACAAAAAGTGTTTGAAAAATGGGACTTGCCCTGCTCAGTGATCGGTGAAGTAACCGAAGATGGCATCCTGGAATTCTATATGAATGGGGAACTGGAAGCTTCCCTGCCTGCACATGAACTTGTGTTGGGTGGTGGTGCTCCGCAATATGACAGGGAATACCGTGAACCAAAATATTTTGCAGAAATAAAAAAATTCAGAGCAGACAGCATTCCTGTGCCGGAAGATTTGAAAGCAGTAGCGGAAAAACTTATCCGCCTTCCTTCAATTGCATCCAAGCGTTGGATATACACACAGTATGATAGCATGGTGGGCACAGTTAATTCATCCACCAACACACCTACCGATGCAGCCGTAGTGGCAGTGAAAGGAACAACAAAAGGTCTTGCTGTTACAACCGACTGCAACAGCCGCTATGTATTTGCTGATCCTTACAAAGGAGCAATGATCGCTGTGAGTGAAGCCGCCCGCAATATTGTTTGCAGCGGAGGCCAGCCACTGGGTGTTACCAATTGCCTGAACTTTGGCAATCCTTATGATCCTGAAGTATACTATCAGTTTGTGCAGGCGATTAAGGGAATGGGAGACGCCTGCCGTCGTTTTGATACCCCCGTTACAGGTGGTAACGTGAGTTTCTATAATCAGAATCCTGATGGTCCTGTTAATCCAACCCCTACTATTGGTATGGTGGGATTGCTGGAAGATATCCGCGAAAAAATGACGCTTGATTTTAAAGAAGAAGGCGATATCATTTACCTGGTAGGAAATGTCAACAACGATATCAATTCATCCGAATACCTGCATCGCATACAGGGAGTGAAATATTCACCTGCTCCTCATTTTGAACTGGAAGAGGAATATGCATTGCAGCAGCAACTGGCTTCTTTGATAAGCAGCAAGCTGGTGCGTTCCGTTCATGATATAAGCGAAGGTGGATTGTTTGTAGCACTTAATGAGAGTGCCTTCAACCGCGAGCTTGGTTTTTCTGTATTAAGCAAAGGCGGTGTAAGAAAAGATGCATTTCTTTTTGGTGAAGGCCAGAGCCGTGCGATAGTAAGTGTGGCATTGGAGAACGTACAGAAATTTGAAGCATCGCTGAAAGTGCCTTTTGAAAAGATCGGTGTGGTAAGCAGTGGTGAAGTGGTAGTGGATGGAGAGTTTTGGGGCACGATTGATTGGTGGAAGGACCAGTATGATACGGCGATTGAAAATTACCTGGCTAAAGAAGATGCGGGCTCTGCGCTCAGCTCTATCTAAAATAAAAAAAGAAGCCGCCTGATCCAGGCGGCTTCTTTTTTATAATCCACATTCTATTTTCGATATAGTTCCTTTTTCAGCTGTTCCTCCATATTGAATAAATATCCTTCAGATACGCCGCCATTGGAAATGATGATAAAGCCTGTGTGTTTTTCCGGATATATTGTACATAGCGTGGTAATACCCGAACCCCTGCCGCTATGGTAGATCATCTGTTCATTATGATTCTTCTCTATCATCCATCCCAGTCCTATTGATGTTGTATCAGTCCTTGCAAATGTTGGCTGATGAGCCAGTTTAATGGCTGGATTTGTTTCTTTAATATTGGCCGCTATAAATTTCAGCATGTCGTTAATGGTTGAGTTTATACCCGGTGCTGCCCTGTACCCATTAAAATTGACATAGGGTTGTGGTTGTCCATTCTCATCGTACCCCTGTACAAGTCTTTTCTTTTCAGCAGGCGAAAGAGTGATTTTTGTATTGCACATTTTAAAATGGGATTGCAGAAAACCTGTTATCACTTTTTCATACGGCGCATGATATATTCTTTCTATTAAAAGCATCAGGACCTCCATTGCATTTCCATTGTACCTATACTTAGTGCCGGGGACAGTGTCAATAGTAAAATGGTGCATGTCTTTCAGCAGGCTGTCGGCGGTATAAACTGCATAAAAGTTTTCTAAACCTGCCGGGTCCAATTTCATAACACTATCAATAGTGCTTTCTGTATAGTCCCTTGATAGATCAGGAAGACCCGATGTGTGATTGGCAAGATTTACGAGTTTAACGGGATGATTTTTGTAAGATAAATTTGGGTATTTGCCCGGTAAATAATTCCTGATATCATTATTCAGATCAGCTTTCTTATCAACAACAGCTTTTGCAAGCATGGTTGTTACAAACACCTTCGCAACAGAGCCTATATCATATAAATCGTTGCTGCCTGGTAAAACATGGCTTCCTTTTTTTATTTCACCATAATTATAAGTGAATTGCCGCCCGTCTTTATAAATACCGATTGAGATTCCGATGAAATTTGAATCCCGGGTATGATTTCCTACTGCCCTTTGCACGGCTGAATCAACAGAATTCTTTAACCTGTTATCGGTGGATATGCGCCTGCTGTCTTGTGCTGTTATCCGCAGGGCAGATAGCAAAAAAAGGGATGCTGATACGAGTATATCCTTTTTATTACCCAAACTCATTATTCAATCCGTATTTAATTAATCCTTTGCAATCTTTTTATAACTCGCTACAATACCCCGTATCAATGAAGAACTGAATCCCTGGTGTTCCATTTCATTCAGGCCGGCGATAGTGCATCCTTTAGGAGTGGTCACTTTATCTATTTCCTGCTCAGGGTGAGAGCCTTTTTGCAGCAACAGTTCGGCAGCGCCTTTAACGGTTTGCGCAGCAATAAGTGAAGCAGTTGCTGCATCAAACCCTATTTCAATACCGCCCTGTATATTGGCCCGTATATAACGCATGGCATAAGCAGTGCCGCAGGCGCCAAGAATAGTAGCCGCTTCCATCAGTTTTTCGTCAATGGTGACCACCTTGCCAAGTTTGCTGAATAATTCATTGACATATTTAACAGTAGTATTGTCGGCATCTTTGCTGCAGATACAGGTCATGCTTTCCTGGATGGCGATGGCTGTATTGGGCATAGCTCTGAAGTAAGCCATTTTTTTCTTTACCAGTCCTTCCATATCACTGATCAATACACCGGTCACAACGGAAATCAGGATCTTATCGCCGTTCAATTCTTTTTTAACAGAGTTCAGCACTTCTGCAACCTGGAAGGGTTTAACAGCAAGGATAATGATCTCGCTTTTGCTGACGGCTGCAGAATTATCATCTGTTACCTGGACGCCTTTTTCTTTTAATGATTTTAGTGTTGCGATGTTACGTTTGGTAACGATCAGTTCACTGGCTTTGCTGAAGCTGCTGTTCAACAATCCCTCTGCAATGGCCACACCAAGATTTCCTCCGCCGATGATAGCGATACGCTTGCCCATAATTTAATTTTTATAAAGATAATATAATTGGGAATTTGCGACTGGCACCTTGCTGTTTGCGTCAGTTATCGCTTAATAGATTTTTCCGGTTTCCATGTCTAACTGGAAATAACTTTTGACGAGATAGTATTTAACCACGCTAGTTGATCCTGCATAAAAGCCGCCACTGGAACCTGTGTTGGGCGCTACAGATGGACGATATCTTTTTTTCCCTGTATGTCCTTTTGCTCCAAAAACGGTAAACCCATTTCCGGTACGGTGCAGTTTGAAATAATTGCTGGCTGAAAAAATATAGCGGTCTTTGCCATCACAATAACCCCAGAGATCTGTAAACAGCACATCTTCTCCACGGTTATTTTTTACATACAGGAAATCGCCTTTTTCACTTTTGCTGAGAGTGAATTCCCTGGAGGATGGTTTGTTTTGCCGGAAATCCTCATAAGTGAGATATAGGCCTTTCTTTAAAGAGTCTGTAACAGCAGGAATATTTA
>CBHEUU010000492.1:0-4142 GCA_965990355.1 uncultured Chitinophagaceae bacterium | reverse complement strand
GGCATCAGGCCCTGGTTTCAATCCCAACGAGCTGACAGGTTCAGATAAACAAAAGAACTATTCTCGATTAGTGCTGGATGTAAGCCGGCCATTATTTAACCGTGCTATAAAAGGGCAATATCCTGCCGGATCTACTTATAAGCCGCTTGCAGCGCTGATCGGGCTGGATGAAGGAGTGATCACTCCGGAAAGTGGTATTGCCTGCAGCGGTGCTTATTATTATTGCGGCAGGAGATACGGCTGCACAGAGACTTTTGCAGGGCATGCCCGTAACCTGAGGCTGGCCATCGCCTGGTCATGTAACTCCTTTTTCTATAACACTTTCCGGCTAACGTTAGATAATCCTGCATATAAAAACCCGAGAAAAGGGTTGACAGTTTGGAAGGAATACATGACTGCCTTTGGTTACGGCCACCGGCTTGGTGTGGACATTCCCAGTGAAGATGGAGGGAATATTCCCGATACCACTCAGTATGATAAAGAGTACCGCGGTTCATGGAATTCCTGTACTATGGTAACGATGGGCATTGGTCAGGATAAAATGCTGGTGACGCCACTGCAGATTGCAAATGGCATCAGCATTGTGGCCAACAAAGGATATTATTATATACCGCATTTTGTAAAAAAAATTGATGATGAATCACCGGCTGATACAGCTTTGCTCAATAAATACCGTGTAAAACATGAAGTACTGACGCATATACCAGACACCTCTTATGAAACGGTTATCAGCGGTATGCAGGATGTAACAACTATGGGTACGGCCTGGCGTCTTCCCAAAATACCTGGTGTAAACATATGCGCAAAGACGGGGACAGCGGAAAACTATGGCATTATCAAAGGGAAAAGAACACAATTGAAGGACCATTCGTTGTTTGTGTGCTTTGCACCACGGGAGAACCCGCAGATCGCTGTAGCTGTGATCATTGAAAATGGTGGATTCGGAGCTACCTGGGCAGGCCCTATTGCTTACCTGATGCTGGAAAAATATCTGAAAGATACATTGAGGACCGAGAGGTTGAAAGAAGTGGACCGTATTGCCGCAGCTAACCTGATGCCTTCATTCCTGAAAGACCTTCAGTGGAAAGAAGATTCCATCCGTGCATTCAAATGGTTTGAAATGAGAAAAGACAGCGCTTATATCCGCAAATATGTTTCAGTGGAAAAACCGAAGCATTCACCTTTGCCAAAAAATAAACAACCAGGGAATAAAGCGCCCATATTACTTGCAGCCATTCTTCCCGGAGAAAAAAGATCAACTGCCGCACGGCCTAATACCCCTGCTTTATGAACCAACGTAATCCCGCCATATCAAAAGGAATAGACTGGAGCCTTGTATGGATCTACCTCCTGCTGGTGGCCATTGGTATTACAGCCGTGTTTGGTGCTACTTACAAGGAAGGCGATGCTATTGTGCAAAGCTTTATTGCATTTAAAACAGATTACAGCAAGCAGTTGTATTTTTTTATAGCAGCCCTGCTGCTTGGTTTATTCATTCTGCTAACGGACAGTAAATTCTTTTCAGCCACTGCCAATATCTGGTATGCAACGGGTTTGGTGATGCTTTTATTGGTGTTCCCTTTACACTCGAATGTAAAAGGAACGGAATCCATCATCCGGTTAGGCGGGTTCAATTTTCAGCCGGCAGAGTTTTGTAAGATCTGCGTGGCACTGGCGCTGGCAAAATATTTATCGAGACCGGAAACGGATTTCAGCAGAACCCGTTCACAGTTGATAGCAGCAGCGATTGTGCTGGTGCCAGCCATGCTCACTATTCTGCAAAGTGAAACCGGTCTTGCCCTTGTGTTCTTTGCATTTTTCCTGGTAATGTATCGCGAAGGACTTCCATCAGGCGTGCTGGTAATAGGGTTTGCCACAGCAGCATTGGTGGTGGCTACGCTGTTGTTGGAAAAAAATACACTTGCACTGATTCTGACAGGGCTTGCTTTACTGGTGGTGTTTATTATGCGCCGGCAACTGAAGCGGGATAAATCCATTTTGTTCAAGATCATATTGCTTTGGGTCATTTGCGTGGGCATGCAACGGTTTGGAGTGCCATTTATTTTTAAAAACGTATTGGCAAAGCACCAAGTGGAGCGTATCTACAGTACCATCGGAAAAGATGTACCCGAAGAATACATGAAGGGAGCAACACCTACACAAACTCCCGGAGGTAAACAAACAAATACGGCAGACTACAACGTAAAACAGTCCAAAATTGCTATTGGTAGTGGAGGCCTGCTGGGAAAAGGCCTGTTGAAAGGCACTCAAACCCGTTATGGTTTTGTGCCGGAGCAAAGAACGGATTTTATTTTTGACACTATTGGTGAAGGATTTGGCTTTGTTGGCAGCTTTGTGCTTCTCGGCATTTACCTGCTTCTTTTATTCAGGATAATCACAGTGGCTGAAAGGCAGCGAAGTGTTTTCAGCCGTTGCTATGCTTATGGAGTAGCAGCTGTGTTTTTCTTTCATATAGGCATTAATGTCGCGATGACGATAGGATTAGCTCCGGTGATTGGTATTACCCTGCCATTGGTTAGTTATGGCGGTACTTCGCTTATTACATTTACTATTCTTCTCTTTATACTGATAAGATTGGACGCCGACAGGCAGATGGTGCTGCGATAATGCTAATGCACGAATAAGCTCGAATTGTGCGAAATTCGCGTCATGAAAATAATACCTCTCTCGGAAGGATCTTTTACGATAGATAAGACCAAGCTTTTCGTTCCTTTTAATGAAGAACAGGATGATTTGCAGGCAAGGCCTGTAGGCAGTTTGCTGGTGGAAGTGCAGCCGTTTGTAGTGATAACGGAGCAGGACATATTGCTGTTGGACACCGGTTTGGGTTTTTCAGGAAAAGAAGGGAAGCTGCAATTGCATGAAAATTTACTGCAGGCAGGGATCAACCCATCGGAGATCACAAAAGTGCTGATGAGCCATTTACATAAAGATCATGCGGGCGGTGTATCTACCGGAAACGATCATAGCCAGCTTAGTTTTTCCGGGGCTAAATATTATGTGCAGGAAAGGGAACTGGAATTTGCAATGAACAAAGGACTGCCATCTTTTATTCCCGAAGAACTGGAAGTATTAAGAAACTCGCCGCAGGTTGAATTTTTGAAAGAAGATGAAGGAATGATCGGTGATTATATACAGTATAAGGTGACCGGCGCACACTCACCATTTCACCAGGTGTTTTGGATAAAAGAAAAGGATGAGACCATTTTCTTCGGTGCAGATGATGCGCCGCAATTACAGCAGATGAAGCATCGCTTTGTAGCAAAGTATGATTACGATGGAAAAAAAGCGATGGAATTGAGAAGGGAATGGTGGGAAGAAGGAGAAAAGGGAAAGTGGATCTTTTTGTTTTATCATGACATTAAAGACGCTACATATTCGCACCATTCGCGTTAAAAAGAAAGGCCCGCCCTAAAAAGAGCCGGCCGTTGCTAACCTATGAAAAACACCAGGTTCAAAGATATATAAAAACTTATTTTATTATATTTATTTTGTACCCGCTCAGGTATTCTTTTTCCCGGGATTATTTTTTAATCTTTCCTGCCGGAGACGGCGTAATTCCAGGATAAATCCACGTTGATGGGTGAAAATGAGATTACTGCGTTGTTCGCCAACGATCTCCTTGAACCGCCCCCTGTACCTCACCTGCAGATCAGTAATTTTTTGACGTAAGACAAGTCTGTCAGCTCTGTTTTCCCTGGCTGTTTTTTTCCATTCTTTAAAATATTCTATGAAAACAGGTTTGAATTTTTTCGCCTCGTCGGAACTCAGGTTGAGCCGCTGCTGTATATACTCGCTCATTTTATCGCGGATAGTGGCATTATCATCCACGTCATCGTCATCCTGGGCGAGAAGAGTTGCGGTGGCCAGTAAAAAAAAGCTAAGTATGAATAAAAATCTTTTCATGGTCAGTTAAAGAGAATATCGTCTTCCTCTGTTTCATCAGAAGGAACATCTTTTAGAAAATCCTGTATTTCTTTATCAGATACATTTTTCAACAGGTTTTTGATATCAGCAGCCGGAACATCAGCTTTTACTACATCTGTTGAGGTTTCATCAGCCAGGTCTACAAATTTGCTGATATCTTCCGTGCTCACTTTCTTCATATTTTTTTCTACCCA
>CBHEUU010000491.1:0-4144 GCA_965990355.1 uncultured Chitinophagaceae bacterium | reverse complement strand
GAAATAATATACTGCCGTACATATGACGAATCAGGCCGACAAACCTATCTGGCGGTATGGCCTGGGCAGGTCATGGTTGAAGTATACGAATACAGATTTGCCTACACGGATGCTGATAGCCAGCAACATAATACCAAGAAACACTGTTGCCAGTGATCTTGCTTTTTTCCGGAGAAAAATGTACAGACTTAGTACAAGGCCATTGAAAACGCCTATTGCACTGACAAAAAACAGTATATGCTCGCCAAGCTTCATAAGGGAAGTAAAATTATTCCGAAACGAATATATTCTAAAACTTTCGTTACCGGCGGGCACTATTGCTGATAATTAACAGCTTATAGTGAAGCCAGGATGAATGAGCCTTGTGGAGCATAAATAATACTACTTATAGGGTATTAGTAATATCCCCTTAAATCCTACTTTTGACGGCCGTTGTTAACCTTTGTACAACCTATATACGCATATCGAAACCAACCCCGGTCGCTGCCGCCGGCTTACCTGCAAAGAGTCACTCTTTACTATTTTCAATTGCAGGCTTCAGAACAAGTATGAGGACCTGTGGAGCCACCATAATTATATTGTGTATGTGGTGGAAGGAAGAAAGATCTGGCATACTTCCCATGCGTCTTACGATCTGCATGAAGGCACTTGCGTATTTGTAAGAAAAGGGGCTGCTATTGTTGAGCAGTTCTTCGATACAGAGTTTTGCTTTTTCCTGTTTTTCATTCCTGATGAATTTATTTGCGATGTATTAAAGAGCAGGTCAAAACCACTGCAGAGATCCGCAAAGCAATCAGAGCCGGTTATTACTATCCATAACAGCGCAACTATACAGGCATACTTTCAATCCATGCTTCCCTATTTTGATGATGAGCGTGACCCTGATCAATCTTTACTGGAATTAAAGTTCAGGGAACTGGTACTTGCCCTGGCTGATAATCCACGGAACCATGAACTTTTGTCTTATTTCTGTTCTTTATTACAGGAGCCGCAAGCTGTATCACTTCAACAAGTGATGGAAGAAAATTTCTGTTTCAATCTTAAGCTTGAAGAACTGGCCCGGCTTAGCTCGCGCAGCTTATCTGCATTTAAAAGAGATTTTGAAAAGATGTATGAAATGCCTCCGGGCAAATGGCTGATGGAAAAACGCCTGAATCATTCGCTTCATCTTCTCACCAATATGGGTAAAACCGTTGCAGAAGCAGCATTTGAAAGCGGCTTTGAAAGCTCTTCTCATTTCAGCAGAGCATTTCGTCAACGTTTCGGAAGTTCACCTGTGGCAATGAAACAACAGGTGGGTCAAATCAGCTAACCTATCCTTTTTTACAAAAACGAAAATAATTTTTACATTCCTTTAAACCTGTAGCCTGTTTTCCGCTCTATTATGTATCGTTAACCCCCACAAAACTATACACTATGAAAGCGAATGTAAGCGCTACAGCAAAACAGGCTGCGTTTGTCCTTGCAGCAAGTCTTTTATTTTTCACCGCATGTAAAAAAGATAATACTGACAACGACACTTCAATCTCCCAGGATGAAGCAGTAGAGGTAATGACGCAGGGCATATCTGCTGAATCAGGTGGCCTGGCTGAACAAACAACCAGTGCTGCGCGGGTAGCCAGCGAATCAGCAAGAATTGGTTGTGGTCAATCACTTGATACAACCTTCAGTGGTCAAAGTCTTCCTGGCGCATTGATCACTTACAATTACAGTGTGCACGTCAATCGCCAACTGACCTGTAACCAGGGCGTACCACAGGAGTTCAGCTTTAATCTCGAAGGGCAAAGTTCTTATTCAGCACCCCGCATGTCATCCAGCGATAATACTACTGCTGGTTTTGTGATCGGTGGATTACAACCTGCTTCTTCAGTTTATACATTCAATCAACAGTATGAACGTAACGGTACACAACAATCCAAAGTAAGACACCAACGTTCTTTCAGCAGCAAACTCGTGATCACTTCTGAAAATGTATTAGTAGACAAGAGTACGAAGATGATTATTTCAGGAACAGCTTCTGTTCAGTTTACAGGATCAGTTACTGGAGGAAAAACAGTGAGCTATAGCGCTACGCTTACGTTCTTAGGAGACAGAAAAGGATTATTGACCCTGGGAAACGGAGCTACCTATAATATTCAGTGGTAACAAACTTTAAACGACTCCTTCCCGTCTTACCGGTAAGACAAATATTTACCGGTAAGGCAGACGGGAAGAATACATTATTCGGGTTCCTCTACGTATATTTTGTTACCTGTTCTATTACGAAGTCGGAAGAAGATATTGCTCTTTTTCAAAATCAATGATGCCAGCATCATAAATGCTATAAGCAGTAATAAAGTAAATTCCTGTTTCATATTCCGTAATACAAACACTTCTATCAACACCAGCGCATGAATAAAACAGATCACCCGTACAGAGAACACATGGTTGAACCCGTTATTGGTAAGCAAATGATGAATATGTGTACGGTCGGCCTGAAAGGGTGAGCCGCCTTTCCAGGTGCGCAGTGCAAACACACGCAGTGTGTCAAATACCGGCACCAGCACAATACCAAGCACAAACACCGGTGCGTTTGGCAATACCGGATGATTGGCAAAAGTGTTTACCTGCAGCAAGCGGATACATAATACGGCAATGATAAAACCGATTACCAGCGAACCGGTATCACCCATAAATATCCGTGCAGGATTGAAATTAAAGTACAAAAATGCTAATACTGCTCCTGCCAGTGCAAAAGCTATTAAAGCAGTATTCACATCACCGCTGAAACTAAGGAAAAGGCCGAGAGTGATCAGGCTCATAAATGCTAATCCGCCTGCGAGTCCATCAATACCATCCACCAGGTTAAAGGCATTGGTGATGCCTGCAATAGCCAGCACAGTAAAGAAATACTGGCTGTACAAAGGCAATGTTTCGATACCAAACAAGCCGTTGAAAGAAGTGATCCTGACACCTGAAAGAGCAACCAGTGCTGCAATTGACAATTGAACGGCAAATTTGTATTTGGCCGACAGATCTTTGAGGTCATCCATAACCCCGATGATCAGCAGCGCCAGCACAGCAAAGAAAAAAGCCACTTGTGCCGGTTCTGCCTGAAGAGGCAGCCACAATAAAATAGAAATGCCCAGACCTGCTACAATAGCAATGCCGCCCATAGTAGGCACCGGCGATTTATGCAATTTGCGTGCATTGGGAATATCGTAAAGCTTATAATGGTTGATAAGAGCAATAAGAGGTGGGATGCTGAGCAACGTAATAATGAAAGCCGTAACAAAACTCAGTAAAGGGAATTTATAATCCATCAAAGGCAGATGGACCTGCAGCAGATAGAGTTGGGTATTCATTCAGGACCTGGTTTCTGATAGATTATTGGTTCTAAAGCTGCAAAATAGGAGGGATTAAAATAAAGTACAATAGGAATTTTATTGTGTGAAGCTGGTTTTTTTCTGAAAAATTACGGGGAAAAAAACGGCGTCTTTAGTTTTTTGTTAAGACCTTGTAGCCAAGCCGCTTAACCTGATTCCACTATTTTTGCCAAAACGGTTTTTTATCTCTTCTTCACCGGCCATATTAGCCAACCCGATCGAATATCTGAAAGGTGTAGGACCACAGCGGGCAGAATTGCTGAAAAAGGAATTGAATATTTTCACTTTCCGTGATCTGCTGGAGCATTTTCCCTACCGCCATATTGATAAAACGAAGGTGAATCTCATACTGGAGATCACACCTGCCATGGAATTTGTGCAGGTGGCTGTTAAGTTGATACGCCTCGACCTGGTAGGCGAAGGCCGCGGTAAAAGGCTGGTAGCCCAGGTAAAAGATGCTACCGGAAGTATGGAACTGGTATGGTTCCAGGGCATCAGTTGGATACAGAAAACATTGGTACCTGGCCAGTCGTACCTGGTTTATGGCCGCCTCAGTTTTTTTCAGCAAACGCCACAGATCGTCCATCCGGAAACAGAGCCGTGGACACCGGAAAAGAAAGAAGGAAAAGAATTTCTTGAACCGGTATATCCCACCACCGAAAAATTGAAAACACGCAGCCTGGGTGGCCGGCAGATAGCCAGGCTCACACAAGCATTGATCGGCCAGCTGCATGAAAAAGATATACCCGAAAATCTGCCGGATGCTGTTATTGGCAAAC
>CBHEUU010000490.1:0-4149 GCA_965990355.1 uncultured Chitinophagaceae bacterium | reverse complement strand
GAAAATGATTCGGGGAGTATTCTTTTTGCCCGTATTTGTCGTTACACAAGTGGTACGACAGAGTGGGAATTGCCCGCCGGTGGAATTGAGACAGGTGAAACCGAAGCTGCTGCTGCCAAACGCGAGGTGCTGGAAGAAACAGGTCTGAAAGCAAAACTGGTAGCCCCTTTACTGGTCACTTATCACACCTATCACCAGGGCACAAGTTTTATATTAAAAGAATCGCATTGGTACACGATGAAAACAACCAGCAATCAATCGCTGGTGCCGCAAACTGAAGAAGATATAGAGCAGGTAAAATGGGTGGATGATCCTTCCCTCTCCAACTATCTCCCTCTTGCCTATCCTTCCATTGTAGATGTATTAAAGGCTTGGCTGACGAAATGATTCTTTCTTGGGGATAACAGCTACGGTAAGGCGGCTTACACAGGTCAATTTTCCCAGATCATCAAAGATGCGTATGTCCCATACATGCGTATTCAATCCCAGGTGAAGTGGCGTTCCTGTACCTGTTACATAACCTTCCCTGGCGCTTCTCACATGGTTGGCATTGATCTCCAGTCCCACGCAAACCCACTTCTGATGGTCTACAACCAGTGCTGAAGCCACGCTCCCGATTGTTTCAGCCAACACGCAGGAAGCACCTCCATGCAACAGTCCATAAGGTTGCTTGGTGCGGTGGTCAACGGGCATACGGGCTTTCAGAAAATCCGGTCCCAGTTCCACCCATTCAATACCGAGATGCTCAGCAATAGTACCCGGACCGAAAACTGCCAGCTTTTCAATAGTAAGGTCTTTTTCAAACCAGATAGGAGCTGCCATATTATTTTGTCTTTAGTGTTCTGTAAACTTCATCAGGAAGGAAAAGCCGCGCATCGCCGCCATTGCGGATAATATCCCGCACGATAGTGGAAGCCACTGAAGTGTATTTAGGCTCTCCTGTTAGAAAGATCGTCTCGATGCTGCTATCAAGCGTACGGTTGGCGTCGGCAATAGTTTTTTCATATTCAAAATCGCTGACATAGCGGATGCCGCGAAGAATGAATTGAGCGTTGATCGTTTTGCAATAATTAATCGTCAGTCCTTCATACACTCCACCCTCCACTTTATCCTCGTTTTTATAAATCTCATTGATCCATTGCACGCGCTGCTCGGCAGAGAACATCGGCACTTTGGCCGCATTGAGGCCCACGCCTACAATGATCTTATCAAATAACGGAAGGGCACGGTTGATAATGTCCACATGCCCCAATGTGATGGGATCAAAAGTGCCGGGAAACAAGCAAATACGGCTCATATAGGAAGTTTAATTACTCCTGTTGGATAATAAATATAAGACGGCCATCCTTACTGCCACTCCATTTTCCACTTGCTGCAATATGATTGACTGCTTACTGTCTGCTACATCGCTATCCAGTTCCACCCCTCTGTTGATGGGGCCTGGGTGCATGATCACGATCTCTTTGTGCAGGCTGTCGAGCAGTTTACGGCTGATGCCATAAGCAAGATTGTATTCCCGCAGTGAAGAGAATAATACCTGGTTCTGACGCTCCAGTTGTATACGAAGCACATTGGCCACATCACACCATTCCAGGGTCTCCTGCAGGTTATAGCTCACTTCCACGCCAAGGGCTTCACGGATATATTTAGGGATCAGTGTGGGCGGACCACAAACAGCCACTTCAGCGCCCATTTTTTTCAGCAGGTAAATATTGCTTTGCGCTACGCGGCTATGCATGATATCACCAATGATGGCCACTTTTATTCCTTCCAGGCCACCGGTTTTTTCTTTTATGGAAAAAGCATCCAGCAAACCCTGTGTCGGGTGTTCATTAATACCATCACCTGCATTGATAATCGCAGCAGGGATATGTTGCGCAAGAAAATGGGGAGCACCGCTGGCGCTATGCCGCATCACCACCATGTCCACCTTCATCGAAAGGATATTATTCACTGTATCAAGCAGTGTTTCTCCTTTTGCTACAGAAGAAGCGGAAGCGGTAAAATTTACCGTATCGGCAGACAGGCGTTTTTCTGCCAGCTCAAAAGAGATCCGTGTGCGGGTGGAGTTCTCAAAGAAAAGATTCACTACCACTATATCGCGGAGGGATGGTACTTTCTTAACGGGGCGTTGCAGTACTTCTTTAAACTGCTCTGCCGTCTGTAAAATGAGGGAAATATCGTCGGCCGAAAGGTCTTTAATGCCCAGCAGGTGTCGTGTAGATAGTTGCATTAAAAAGCGAAATTAGGGCATTCTCAGTAATCCAGCAACGCCACTTCTTCCCTGTTATCTTTTTTCTTCCAGTAAACTTTTACCCGTTGGGAAACGATGGAGTCAATTGCCTTGCCTACATAATCAGGTTGAATGGGGAACTGGCGGCTGAAACGCCGGTCGATCAGCACGCATAGCTCTACTTTTTCGGGTCTGCCAAAATCCAGCAGGGCATCCAGCGCTGCGCGGATGGTGCGGCCTGTATATAATACGTCGTCTATCAACACCACTCTTTTTCCTTCAATGGAAAAAGGAATATCGGTCTGGTTGGCTATATGCAGTTCTTTCCGGATATCATCACGGTAAAAGGTAATGTCGAGCTTGCCATATTGAACATTGGTACCGGGAAATTCTTTACGGATCGCCTCTACCACCTGGTCTGATAAATAAATACCACGTGGCTGCAACCCGATCAGTACGGTATTGGCCAGTTCACTGTTATTTTCAAGAATCTGGTGTGCCAGCCTTTTGATGGTAATGGCCAGTTGAGATTCGGTGAGGATAGATTTCAAGAATGATAATTTGGCGTAAAAATAAAGAATTGTAAGGGAATCATAGAAACGCCATTGAATATTGAGCATTGAGTATTGATTATTGAACATTCAAATAAACGATGAAGGAAATATTCAATAATCAATACTCAATGCTCAATATTCAAGTGTAGCCTGTTGGATTTTATTATTTCTTAAAAGAAATATTGTACCCCAAATGGATGCCTACCCATGAATCGGTTGATCCATCTTGTGTGGCGCTTGAATAACGCACACCGAAATCAAATCCGTTTTTCAGGGCAGCGCCAATTCCTGTTGCCCAGGTAAAGGCCCCGTTTGATTCAGTAGCTGAAACAGAACCCAGTGTTGCTTTAGCACTATAGATGCCATAGCCGGCCTGTGGCTCTATATAAAATCCTTTGAAATTGTGACGGTATCCAAACAGGAAGGGAAGGATCCGGAGATTCAGTTTATCTACACCAGCGGCAACCTGGAAATCTTCTTTTACTTTAAAAACACTGTAGCCTGTGGTAAAGGTCAATTGGCCGGCATTGCCAACTCCATAAAGTCCTTTGACATATCCGCCGAAACCGACATTGGCCAATGTTCCGAAATCTCCGGTAGGAATGCCGATGTCTGCACCTAACCCTAATTGGTTATTTCCCTTTTGAGAATAGCCAACTAATGAAATAATAAGAAGAGCAATCGCTAGTAGTAGCTGTTTCATAAATGGTGGTTTGATTTGGTTTAAATACGTTTAAAAGCGCTATAAAAATAATACTGGTTTCCGGGAAAAGAAATAGCCTCTTAAGGTTTAACAATTACGATTAAACAGTGAGGATAACTTAATAAAAAAGCCGCAAGACAATGTCTTGCGGCTGGAGTTATCTTATTTTAATTGATTACTTTCCTCCGAGTGAGAAGTTATAACCGATATGGAAACCTACTACAGCAAAAGTAGCACCGTCTTTGCTGCCGCTTTGATAACGTACGCCGGCATCAAATCCGCTTTTTGCAAATCCCAGGCCAACTGCCCAGCCGAACATGCCTTCTGATTCAGATGCACTCTGGCCACCTTGTTCAGCTTTGACACGAACGATCTGGTAACCAACCTGAGGCTCTGCATAAAAACCATCAAAGTTGTGGCGGTAGCCGGCAAGGATCGGAATGATACCATATTTAAGTTTATCAAGGCCTGATCCAGTGAGAATTTCATCTTTTGCAGAGTAAGTAGTGTAACCGGAAGTAAGTGTGATCTGACCTGCAGAACCGATACCATACAGGCCTTTAACATAACCACCAAAGCCAAATTTAGCGGCATCGCCAAAATCGCTTGTAGGTAAGCCGAGGTCAACACCAACTCCGATTTGATTATTTCCTGTTTGA
>CBHEUU010000489.1:0-4152 GCA_965990355.1 uncultured Chitinophagaceae bacterium | reverse complement strand
GTCCCGGTTTTCGCTGGCGGAGTTTCAGGAAAATATTGTCTTTATTCACAGCCAGTACTTCTGATATTGTTTCCAGACTTTTTTCCATCCACTGATCATGTTCTTCTTCCGACATGCCATGCCTTCTTTTATATTCGGCTACATATAACTTATCATTATAAAATTCAATACAAAAAGGGAATTCCGGGAGATCATGATCGTATAGCCTGTAACAATCCAGGTTGAGACGCCTGGCCTGCTTGCTCAAATGACGGGAAACCTTTACCAGCCTGTTCCGGAACATGATCATTTTTTCTTCTTCCACCCTGCTAAATTTTTACGAAATTAGCATTTAACCGCCGAAGCTTTAGCGTAGGCGGGACCGCCTACGCCAAGGCTTACGCTTGCGCCGAAGCTTCAGCGTAGGAGCACGGCGGGCGAGGCACGAAAATATCATGTACGCTATTGTAGACATAGAAACAACGGGGGGATACGCTTCCGCCAACGGGATCACGGAGATATGTATTCATATTTTTGATGGTGAAACCGTGGTGGACACATTCCAGTCGCTGATCAATCCCCTTCAGCCCATTCCCCGCTACATTCAGGCCATGACCGGCATCACAGATGAAATGGTGGAAGATGCGCCGGTGTTTGAGACTGTTGCGGAAAAAGTGCATGCTTTATTACAGGATAAAATATTCGTAGCCCACAATGTGAACTTTGATTATTCTTTTATCAAAGCCCATCTTGAAGCGGCAGGTTATGCATTGCAAACAAAAAAGCTTTGCACGGTCCGTTTAAGCCGGAAGATCATACCCGGTTATCCGTCTTACAGCCTGGGTAATCTTTGTTATTCACTGGGAATAAATATCAACGACAGGCACCGTGCAAGCGGGGATGCAGCTGCAACAGTGACACTCTTCAAATTATTGTTGCAAAAAGACAAGGATAAATTTATTGTAAAAAGCCTGGGCAGGAATTCCAAAGAGCAGGTATTGCCACCGAATGTGCCGAAAGAACATTTTGAACAATTGCCTTACACGCCAGGTGTCTATTATTTCCATAATGAAAAAGGCAAGATCATTTATGTAGGCAAAGCAAAGAATATCCGTTACAGGGTGAACAGTCATTTCAGCAACAACTCTGCTGCCCGTCAGCGGCAGAATTTTCTTCGCCATACTTATGCTATCAGTTACCAGTCGTGCGCAACAGAATTGATGGCACAGATCCTTGAATCAACTGAGATCAAAAAATTATGGCCGGTATTCAATTATTCGCAGAAGAATGCAGAAAACCTGTATGGCATTTTCCTGTATGAAGATCAGAATGGTTATCACCGGCTGGCTATCGAAAAAAATAAAAAGCAATTGCGGCCGGTCCACACTTTTCATTATCTCACAGAGGGGCATTCCGTTTTGCGCAAGCTGATCAAAGAATATAATCTTTGTCCCAAGCTATGTTTTTTGCAAACCCTGGGTGAATGTGAAGGTAAGCGCGAGCATTATTGTCACGGGGCCTGCGAACAGGAAGAAGAACCTGTAGTCTATAATGAACGGGTGTTCACTGCTATCAACTCACTTTCCGAAACCCAGGCTTCTTATATGATCATTGATAATGGCCTGGGGCCTTCCGAAAAATCCTGTGTGCTGGTATGGAACGGGAAGTTTTATGGAATGGGGTATTTGCCTACAGAGATGTCTTTTACACAGGCAGAAGAATTGAAGGATATGATCACACCGTATAAGGAAAATTTATTTATACGAAATCTCGTCTCTTCTTATGCAGAAAGGTTTCCCGAAAAAGTGAAATTCCTGTCTGCCTGATTACAACATCATCAATCCAGCCATTCAAAATCTGCACTCACCGGCATTTGCGAAAACACTGTATGCACTTCCTGCGGAGGTGTGGCCAGTTTGCGGCGGGCAAGATCGAGCCAGGCACCGTCAACAGTAAGGAGTGCTGAAACAGTGTCTCCATTCTTTGTTACAGTATGACGGATAGACCAACGGGAAAAATCGCGTTTAGCTTTGATCAGTTCGAGATTAATGGTGATTTTATCACCAAGGCGGATCTCTTTTTTGAAAATGCACTCTTCGCGGAAGAGAATCGGGCCGATCTGCAGGCGCTGCATTACAGCGGCAGTAAGATTATACTTTTCCAGCGTGATAATACGGCAGAATGCACCCCAATCGTAATACACAGAATGACGTAGATGAAAATTAGGGTCCAGATCGGACCAACGGACCTGTACTTCCTGAATAAAATTTTCCATTGCTGATTAATTATTAGACCGTTGCGAAATTAACGAATGGGCTGCCGAAATACGGATGACAGCCGTTATTTTTGCTCTTCAATTAAAAAACTATGAAGCAAATAGCCTTGTCCGTACTGGCATTGGCCACCGCAGCAACCCTGTCGGCACAAACAACTGCCAAGCCCAAGACGCCTGTAAAAACCGCCCCTAAGCAGCCTGCAGCGGCAACTGCAAGACCTGTTTTGAAAACCTTGAACGATTCTGCCAGCTATGCCATGGGAGTAAGCCTGGCAAGTTTTTATAAACAACAAGGTGTTACCAATATCAATACTGCGCTTGTATCCAAAGCCATTGCAGATGTAATGGCCAGCAAACCTACTACCCTGGATGAAATGACCTGCAATAACGTAATGAATAAAGTGATGACAGACCTGCAGCAGGCCAAATCCAAACCAAATATTGAAAAAGGAGAATCTTTCCTTCGTCAGAATAAAGCCCGTGCAGGCGTAAAAACAACAGCCAGCGGCTTGCAATATGAAGTGGTAACAGAAGGCAACGGCATCAAACCGGCAGCTACCGACAGCGTTACCTGCCATTACAAGGGAACATTGGTAGACGGCACTGAATTCGATAATTCCTATTCACGTGGTACACCTATTACCTTCCCGCTGAACAGGGTAATACCGGGCTGGACAGAAGGATTGCAACTGATGAGTGTAGGTTCCAAATACAAACTTTATATTCCTTACACATTGGCTTATGGCCCATCAGACAATGGCCCAATCCCGGGAGGATCGGCGTTGATCTTTGATGTGGAGTTGCTGGATGTGAAGAAAGCCCAGTAAGGATAAATGAAAAAGCGATGACGGTAATCATCGCTTTTTCATTTATTTAAGGTCATTGACCCAGCCCATTGCCTTATGCAATTGCTGCTCCTGCGTAAGATTCGTATTATCCAATACAATTGCATCGTCCGCTTTGCGGAGCGGGCTTACTTCCCGGTGGGAATCTATATAATCGCGCATTTCGAGATTGGACTTCACTTCTTCGATAGTGATATTCGGGTTCTTTTCGTATAGCTCCTTGAACCTTCTTTCCACTCTTACGGCATTATCAGCCGTCATAAATATTTTCAATTCCGCTTTAGGGAAAACAACGGTGCCGATATCGCGGCCATCCATCACAATCCCTTTTTTGTTCCCCATTTTTTGTTGCTGCGCCACGGCAAAGGAGCGGACCTCGCGGATGGCAGCCACGTCGCTCACTTTTTCTGCTACTACCAGGTCGCGGATAACATATTCCACGTTTTCATCATTCAGAAATATTTCGCTGGTTTCCGTCTTTTCATTGAAATGAAAATCGAGATGGATCTCTTTCAGCGCTTTATTCACTTCTTTGGTGTCTGTCCAGTCAACATGGTTGCGTAAAAAATAAAGCGTAATGGCGCGATACATAGCGCCGCTGTCTACATACACATAGCCGAGTTGCTTAGCGAGTTGCTTAGCTAATGTGCTTTTGCCACAGCTTGACCAGCCGTCGATAGTGATGATGATTTTTTTTGCCACAGGACAAAAATAAGAATGATGATCGAAATAAAAAGGAGCGTTCATAATGAACGCTCCTTATATAATTTAATTTATAAATCTTATGCTTTCGACTTGGTCTCTATCTTTTTGAAAGAGAATTTCAGTTTATTATTCTCTTTATCCAGGTCGGCTTCCAATACATCCCCTGCTTTTACATTCAGGTTCAGTATTTCTTCTGCCAGCGGATCTTCCAGGTATTTCTGGATGGCTCTGTGCAGCGGACGGGCGCCAAACTGAACATCATATCCTTTATCTGCCAGGAAAGATTTCGCATCTTCTGTCAGCGAGAGGCTGAATCCTAAGTTGGTAAGACGTTTCATCACACCTTTC
>CBHEUU010000488.1:0-4155 GCA_965990355.1 uncultured Chitinophagaceae bacterium | reverse complement strand
CAAACCCGTCTGACTGTTAAGGGTGGTGGAAAATTTGATATTAATGTGCGTGTGCCAGGCTGGGCGACTAAAGGATTTTTTGTGAAGATCAATGGTAAAGAACAAAAGCTTCAGGCGAAGCCGGGTAGTTACCTGAAAATAAGCCGGACATGGAAAGATGGGGATGTGATTGAATTGAAAATGCCGTTTACTTTTCATCTGGATCCGGTGATGGATCAGCAGAATATTGCCAGTTTGTTTTATGGGCCGGTATTGCTGGCAGCACAGGAGCCTGAGGCAAGGAAGGAATGGAGGAAGGTGACGCTGGATGCGGAAGATATAGGCAGGTCAATTAAAGGTGATCCGCAGCGGTTAGAATTTACTATAGATGGTGTGGTTTTTAAACCGTTTTATAAAACGTATGGGCGGCATTCGGTTTATTTGGATGTTAGGTTGAGATAGGCTAATTGCACGCAACAATCAGGGCTTGGCGTTGGCTAGTGAACATTATTTCCGAAAATATTTGATTTGCTCAAGCCGGGTAACAGCCTGTTCATAGGAAAACTCGTCTTTAGAAAGATGCTCCACTGGGATGTAATTCTTATACCTCAATTGTTTGATATTGGGGCCGTGAGAAAATAGGTTATACTCATTACAATTATCACACTTCCCAATAACCCAATCTAATTCCGGGATTCCATTCTCCACTTTTAAAACATGAGCCTCAAGACTTACATTACATTTCGAACAAGGTTGACTAATAATTTTATGGACTCTTTCAGGCCTGATAAATTTGGCAATCAGAATCAGAATAGTTAGTAAGTGTCCGTAGAGAAATACACTCAATCGATATCGCAGATCAACTTCTACCACATATGACAATTCTGTATAAAGGTCAACCGAAAATTCTTTTTCTTCTGTATCAAGCTCTAAAGTCTTACAGTCAGCAATACTTTTATACAATATGGACTTTAGTTCTGATTTTTTACTGTTTGCTTGTAATGCTTCTATTAATGAAATAGCAGTACCGTCAAACCCCGTTGATAGTGCTGAACACAGAGCTGGATGGGATGGGTTTAAGCCCCGCTCGTTCCATGCGTCAGTTGAGAATTTATTTCTCGAAATAAATCCCCTTATGTATTCAATTTTTTCGTCTAAGGTTGTCATTATGTTGATTGTTGCTTGCTTTCAAGCCGGGAGATTGCCTTTAAAATCTTATCTCTGTTCTTTGCTGCTTTAATAAAGTTGGGCAGTTTCCATACCAAGGAATATTTTCCTCCACTTGCCGCTTCTCTAAGCTTAGTTCCAACATACTTTTTTAAATACTCAAGATGTTCAAAATTATATGCCCATAAAATATTGTTGTCAAACGGTACTTGCAACCAAAGTTGCAGCCCGAAACACGGGTCGGTTGCCTGTCTACTGTTTGCGTATGTCAAGGAATAATGAACGTCATATCTTTTCTCTTGCTCGCAGTTTGTACACTTGACTTCAATCTTGTCTTGGTATTTATTCACAGTTTTACTGAATGATAATCTACTTCCACAATAACCACAGTTAGCATTTGCCGGTGAGATAATAATCGGCCCGTACCACAATTTTTCATCAAGGGGTTTGTGACAATTATTACATCTAAAAGTTGCTTTAGAATTTGTCGAATATGGGACGGTAAATTGTCCTTGTTCCACAAAAACGGTTGCTCTTTTTCTACAATGTGGACACTCGACGAGAACTTCATCTAAAAAAGATGCAAGGCTTTTAAAAGATGTCACTACGTGAATTTTGTTTCATCACTTACTTGTGGTATTGTATGCCCTCTGAGATTGTTAATTTTTTGAGGCTACTTGAGAAACCTAAGCTTCATGCTCTTTTTCAGAATCAGAAGGACGTAATAGGAACTCAAGAATTCTCTTCCGTTCACCAATTATCAATAACCCAAGGATAATTTTAACTCCAGAAAATATCAAAGGAGACCAATCTATTGGTTCCGTATTTCTTAAATAATATTCTTGCCGGGATAAGAGGTTGTAGAGTATCCGACAAAACTCTGGAATACCTGATAATACAAGCAAAGCCCCTGTAATTAGTAAAACGATTCGTAAAATAGATGAAATGCTGATATTCAGCTGAAAAGTGTCCTCAGAAAAACCTTGATCAAGCCCCAATTTACTCACAATAAGAGACGATTTAAATATTAACATGTAAGAAATCCATAAGAATAGCGCCGTCGTTAGTAGCGAAACAAAAACCATAAACAGTCCGGCTGAAACAGAAAATCCCGAAAAGTATGAATAGGCTGTAAAGATCAACTGTGGTACGGCTACGCACAATTCTTTTAATGAAATAATTCCAAGTACACGTAAAATGATAATGAATAGAGACCGAGGTGTCATATATAGATAGATAAATTTGCAGCTAACAAGCAGGGTTTATGCAGGTTTGGAATTATACTGCCGATAACTGCTGCTGATTAAAAATATATTGTTGAAGTTAGGTATAAATTATAGGCCACGACTTTTCTGCCCAACTGAATGCCATTCATGCTTTATTTGTATCATTAAAAGAGCATTATCAAATCTAACAGACCCCTTTGGGAAAACGCTCTCATCTTCAAAAAAATTGGAATGAACTGATGTGACATTTAAAGGCTTTACTTGCCAATTAAAAGTTTCCAACTCAAGTCCCTCAAACTTATTTCCGTTGGGTGAATATCCAACCGCTCCGTTTTCAAAAAACTTTGAAGCCACGTCAAGTGTTTTAAAGATTGAGCTTTCGTTTAAAATTTCTGCTTCTTCCCCGTCAATAGAAACAGTTGTGCCATCTGAACTTTTGAAAGCCACATGGTAATACCCATTTGCTTCTTTCGTGTCAAATTTTGCATGAAAATGTCGCCCCGGAAATATTCGTCCACCTGCAAGACTGTTTAGTCTTGAAGATGTGTCACGACGTGGAATATAAACACCTTCTTTTATTGTTCCGTTCTCTGTCCACTCAACAGCTATTCTATGAGCACCATTTTCGGAAGATATGCCAACAAAACCCGGAAGCCCTTTTGGCCTGACCTTTTTAAGTCTGATTAAACAAATACCAACGATTGCATTACCCTTATATATTTTAGGTCTAAATGGTTTAGGAATGATTTTTTCAGCGACTTCAGGGTCAACGGTGAAGTTCACTAAAATCCGTCTGTCTATAAGTCCTTGTATGGTTGGAATTTTCATGATGGTCGTTTGCTATTGTCTGGAATGGTGTGAGCAGGTATTTTTCTACCTACCATTGTTAGCCGAATAATTTTGAAAAGAACCCTTTCTTCCTTGCTCTTTCAATTCCCCAAATCAACTCGTCATTGCATTTTATTGCTTTGTCAATGTTAGGCCCGAACTTACCCCAAGCAAAACCCGTCATATTTTCTTTGTTCCGTAAGTCAGCAATAACGAAATTGTCCGCAAGTGAAGCAGCAAAGTTTCTAAGGGTATGGTCATTAGAATTTCTTGCTTCTGTCAAGTCCATAAAACCATTATTGTTTCTCCAAACATCAAACACTGTTTTTTCGTGGATGATATTGAGATTTGAATTTTCAATATCCATCCCGTATTCGTCAATATGCTCTATGAATTGAGATAAGTTGTCCGAATGTTTAACAACAACCGCAGGGTCGTGACAAACATAAAATACGTTGCCCCAATTTCCTTTTGAGTCAACGTCTAAAACCCAAAAGTTCCCGAAACCGTCGTGTCCAAGTTGTACAGAACAAGGGAAGATATTTTCAAAGCCAAACTGCCCAATACCGTCAAATGTAATTTCGTCTATACCATAAAACTCAAAGCCTCTGGTAAATTTCAAAAGGGCTCTAACGTCAGAAGGAATTTGTCCGGTTGGAAGCTCCGTTGCAAGGCTATCAATTTGATAGTCCGTTAAGCCTGGCAGCAATTCAATTTTGTATTCATCCCCATCTTCGGAAATATAAGTCTTGTTTAAGAGAGATTTTAATTGTTCAGTTAGCGTCATATAGTGGAGTGTCTTTATACTCAAGGCTCGGCAAGTTTATTTTTTACTTCATCCGTTAAGGAAATGTATTTGGTCGTATTAAAACCACTAAACCCCATCGACGAAAGCAGTCTATCAAAAAATGCTTTTGGTTCATTAAAAGTTTCCGCTGGTGTCAGTTTAAAAAGT
>CBHEUU010000487.1:0-4176 GCA_965990355.1 uncultured Chitinophagaceae bacterium | reverse complement strand
AAATACGAAAGTTACAAAGCTCAGCTAAACCTGACACCAGAGCAGGAGGAGAAAGTAAAGACTATCAATACTACTTACTTTGAAGGTCTTGCCGGCATTAAAGAATCTGGCGGCTCAAGGATGTCAAAGTTAAAAACTTACCGCAAGCTGAGTGATACGCGGGATAAACAAATGAAAGAAGTACTGGACAAAAATCAATACGAGACCTATAAGAAAATGCAAAAGGAGATGACGGATGAAATGAAAAACAAACGGTCCAGGTAAATCAATCAGGATATCCCCACGGGTTTTAGACATAGTTATTCCGTATTCAGAATAAACAACACAGGCATGAAAACATTTATCAACTTTTTGTCGGGTGCTTGTTTGCTATGCCTGTCATCCATAGCAGAGGGCTGCGACCAGGACACACTTCCTCCCTCCAGGCATTTTGAAGCTACGATGGATATAAACGGTCTCCGCCGCAGTTATATCGTCAACCTTCCCCCAGCATATCATAATGACACAATCACCTATGCATTGGTGATAGGATTGCATGGTACCGGAGGCAGCGCCTCACAATTTGAAGAGACTTATGAGTTCTCCCAAAAAGCGGATGAGGCAGGTTTTATAGCCGTATACCCCAATGGAGTGGCGAGGAATGGCGCATTGAACATCCGTACCTGGAATGCCGGCACCTGCTGTGACTATGCTTCGAAGAATAATATAGACGATGTCGGTTTCATCAGCAACCTGATAGACAAAATGACAAGCAGTTATCGCATTGATCCTAAAAGGGTATATGTAACAGGTATGTCCAACGGTGGCATGATGACTTACCGGCTGGCGGCAGAGATCCCACAAAAAATAGCCGCCATCGCTCCAGTAAGCAGCACGATGGTATATAATCCGCCATTAGAACAGTCGCGTCCTGTACCGATTCTCCATTTGCATTCCATATTGGATAAGATCATCCCTTATGCTGGTGGTACCAATCAATTAGGGTATTATTTCCCGCCTGTCGATTCCATTCTCCGGGTTTGGAGTGCGCGTAATCAATGCCTTCCGGATATGCAGGTGATTGCTGACGATGATCGCTACAGACTTGTTCAATGGCTCGACAAAAATGCAACTCCATCTATTGTTCATTATCTTACTAAAGATGGTGGACATTCCTGGCCCGGGGGCAAGAAAGCAAGACAACGGGCTGACCCTCCTTCCCTGGTCATCAATGCAAACGACCTGATCTGGAATTTTTTCCGGCAATACAAACTCGAATAATCACAAACCTGACTCAACGCTGCATCCATGCCATTAACTCCGGAGCTTTCATCTTACTGATGATAACAGGCTCCGGAGTTTCTACATTTAGTTTCAGTACCAACCTGCGATTAAAAAAATGTTCCGCCATCACTATCACATCGCGGTTGACCAGATACTGCCTGTTGGCCCTGAAAAACTGGTAAGGATCTAATTGCGGCTCCAGTTCATCCAGGACTTCGTTTAAGAGATAACTCTGTTTACTCCTGGTATGCACTTTCACCACACCACCTGCAGAATGTACAAATGCTATGTCGGTAGTCTTTACAGGAATGATCTTTTCGTTACTGAAGACCAGCAGGCCGCTTTTATAACCTGGCTGTAATTTCGCCAGCATAACTTCCAGCTGACTATAATCCACAGAGCTTTTAGCTGCCAGCCATTGTTTCATTTGTTCGTATTTATGAAGGCTTGCCGCCAGTTTGTTCTCGTCTACCGGTTTTAGCAGGTAATCAATTCCATAAGTACTAAAAGCCTCTATTGCATAGTTATCGAAGGCGGTGCAAAAAATAACCGGGCAGGTAATATTTACTTTCTGAAAGATCTCGAAGCTCAAACCATCAGCCAGTTGTATGTCAGACAGGATCAATTGAGGAGAAGGATTATTCCTGAACCATTCAATAGCAGCCTTCACTGACGGAACAATACCTGCAACTATCAATCTGTCATCCAATCGCTGTATCATACCCCTCAATTCTCTTGCTGTTTTTGCTTCATCTTCTATGATCAGTATATTCATAATTGTCAAATTATGTTATCAAAGGGATTCGTACTGTATAGTGTTCTCTTGTTTCATTCACTATAATAGCAAGCCCTGCCAGCAATTGGTATCGTTCTCTTATACTACTTAAGCCGCTACCTAAGCTATTGCCCGTATTATTTTTCTTTTGAAAAGAATTACTGACAATCAGCCATTTCTCTTCCGTGTAAATACTGATCCTGAGAGGCATGTCTGCAGTTGCCACATTGTGTTTTACAGCGTTTTCTATCAACAACTGCAAACTGGCCGGCGGAAGTTTATTGGCCAACGCATTCTCAGCAATATTGATCTCGACAACCAATGCGTCTTCAAAGCGCTCTTTTAAGATATGCAGATAAGCCAGCGTAAAGTCAAGTTCTGCGCGGAGCGCTATGAGATCTGCCATCTGGTTGCTTAATAAATACCTGTACACTTCCGACAATCGCTGTATAAATTCCCTGGGAGCCTGCTCATGCACCATGCTTTGCAAAGTGCCCAGGGAATTGAATAGAAAATGAGGGCTTACCTGTTCCTGCAAAAGACTTAGCCTCGCCTGCAGATTTTCCTGTTTAAGCCGTTCATTTTCCAATTGAGATTGCTGGCTTATCGCTGACATCCTCAGCAGGTAAGATATGAAATACAGGAAACCGCCGATAACTATACCACGCATCAATAAAAGAAAATTTACCGCACGCATTCCTTTTGGGAGAGCATCAATCCGGCTTTGCACCTCGGCAAAATGACGTGTAATGTTAACGGGCAAAAGAGAGATCAGCATGCATCCTGCTATTGCCACAACCGCTTTCCATCCATATCCGGCTGGCCTGTGCATTTGTAAAACAACCTGTATGAGCAACCAGCTTAAAAATGCGTTTACAAATGATGATATAAAGGAAATAAGAGATGAGCTGATCTCTTCCCGGTTCAACCGCAATACGTACCCCAGCAAAGCCAAAAAAAAAGATATGATCAACCCGGTGACCGGGTAATACTTTTTCATCTTACAAAAATACCAAACGAACCAATGGAATGGTTTGGCCGTATGACGAAGCGGACGAAAAAGCAGATGAGCCAAACAATTGAGGGGTTTGCTCATCAGGCGATTTGTCCTTTCTATATTATCGGAGCTGGTCTTAATGTCCGCAGTACAATAGTTTTGTTACAGAAAAATTTGAAAATTGACATATGCTGTACATTGTTGATACAGGTTCGGTAATGCCCGGTTCATCTGCCGATCTGGCCTTTTTACAGAGATCGCCGTTCAAACAGGCTCCAATTCAAGTCATACTATGGAACACTAAAAAATTTTATAATGAAAAGATTATCTATTCTACTGACAATGATACTCGGCTTTATTGTCAATGAGGCAAGCGCGCAGGTAGTGGTTGTAAGGCGTCCCGTATGCAGGGCCGTAGTGGTGGCACCACCTGCCAGAGTAGTGGTGGTAACACCTCCGCCACGGGTGGTGGTGGCAAAGCCCGTCGTGATCAGCCCAGCGCCGATTGTTATATATACACCGCCACCACGGCCGGTGGTGATAGTCCGGAAACCGGTGATCTATAACTAATAAACAACTACATGTATGACAGGATCATCTTACAGCATCTGGGCAGCAGGCTTGCTATTCATCCTGATCATTATTGAAATGATATGGAGTTGGAGGAATGACAAGAAAGTTTACCAGGTAAAAGAGACATTTACCAATGTAGGCATTATGGTGGGCTTCCAGTTATCCAAACTGCTATTTGCGGGATTGCAGATAGGAATTTTGAATAGGGCTTATGCTTACAGGATATTCGATATTAATCCTGGTTTCTTACTCTTCATCGCAACGTTTGTAGCAACGGATTTTGTATACTACTGGTTTCACCGCGCTTCCCATATATGGAAGCCTTTATGGGCCTTCCATCTCGTTCACCATTCCAGCCAGTTGATGAACCTGACCACCTCTTACCGGCTGAACTGGTTTTCAGCAATCATTACTCCATTTTTCTACATACCCTTGGCTCTGCTGGGATTCCCCCCGCTTATGATTGCCCTGTCTGTAGGATTAAATCTCTTATACCAGTTCCTGATGCATACCGAGGCGGTGGGAAAACTTGGCCGGCTTGAAGGGCTTATTGATACTCCATCGGCTC
>CBHEUU010000486.1:0-4177 GCA_965990355.1 uncultured Chitinophagaceae bacterium | reverse complement strand
TGACTTCAACTACACAAAGAAGGAAGGATTTGCTATACAGACCGAAGATTATTTCACCTTGAATGCCGGCACTGGTAATACAACAGCCAGTGGCGGTTCTACAGGCAACAGGCTGTTTTCACAGTTTGCCAGGATTGATTACAATTATGGTGATAAATACCTCGCAGCTGTAACAGTGCGGCGTGATGGATCTTCCCGCTTCGGGGCCGATAATCAATATGGTATTTTCCCCGCCGCTTCAGTTGGCTGGAGAATCGACAGGGAAGGATTCATGAGGGATAACAATATCTTCTCCGAATTAAAGCTCAGAGCCGGTATTGGCCGCGTGGGTAACCAGCAGATCGGTGATCTTGCACGCTTCATTCTTTTCAATACGCGTTACGGCACCAGCCAGAATGAATTAACTCCCGGATTCTGGGAAGCGTACATGAACGTTGGAACAGCTTATTCTTTATCAGGAGCAAATACAGGAACACTGCTTTCTGGTTTCGTGCAAACACAGGCTGAGAACCCATCACTCAAATGGGAAACAACAGACGAAGTGAACTTTGGCCTCGATTACTCTATACTGAAAGACAGGATCTTCGGTTCATTCGATTACTTCTCCCGCAAAACAACAGGAATACTTATTGTGCCTCCTGTAGCTTCAGCGCTGGGTGAAGGACAATCGAAAGCGGTGAATGGCGCATCAAAAAATAATAAAGGATGGGAATTTGTGATAGGTTATAAAGGACAACCAATCGGAGATTTCAATTACGTGGTGCAAATGAATTTTGCCCACTTCAGGGATAAGATCACTGAGCTGCCGGAGAATGTAAGACCTGCTTATCCTGGCAATCTTGTCAGCACCATCATTGGTCACTCACAATTTGACATATTCGGCTACAAAACAGACGGACTTTTTCAATCCCAGGCTGAAGTAGATAATGCTCCTGTTCAAATCGGTGCAGCACCAGGGCGGATCCGCTATGTAGATATTAACAATGATAAAGTGATCAATGATCTTGACAGGACCTGGATAGGCACTACACTTCCGGCTCTTGAATACGGGCTCAGAATTGATATGAGCTATAAAAAATTCGATCTTTCTGTTTTCGGGTCCGGAGTAGCCGGCAGGGAGGGATTTGATGTGTATACCCGTTATAACAACCTGATGCAGGCAAGGGAGAATGTAGGGCCTGGCATCCTCAACAGCTGGTCACCTGCCAATACAAATACGAACATTCCTGCTGCAACATTGCAGGATAATAACAATGAATCAAGGACCTCCGATTATTTTATTGTCAACACCTCCTATTTCAAATTAAGGAATGTGCAACTTGGCTACTCGTTGAGCACAAAAAAGGTTTTTTCAAGACTGCGCTTCTTCGCCATGGCTGAAAACCTGTTTTGGTTTAAGAGCAAGGAATACCTGAGCGCTGATCCGGAGCGGATCGATTTCATACCTGTGCCTATTCCTAAAACCTTCACTTTCGGAGTAAACGCATCATTTTAATTCTTTCAAATTTTTATTATGAAAAATAAAAACTTTTTCACTGTTATTGCTGCAGCACTGGTCCTGTTCAGTTCCTGCTCAAAGCAGTTGGATTATCAACCAACCGGTGTGCTTTCTTCTGCCGATCTCACTTCGCCTTCTGCTGTTGAAGGTCTTATTACTGCTGCTTATGCTGCTATTGGCAATGGTGATATGATCGGCCCTATTTATAGTAACTGGGCTTACGGCAGCATTCGTTCTGATGATGCTTATAAAGGTGGCGGAGGTACTGCCGATCTTGATGAAGTGGACAAGATGGAACATTATAATCTTGTAAACCCTTCGATGAATGGGATCGGGTTCCTTCCCCGCACATGGAAGAATCTTTTTAAGTCCATCTCACGCGCCAATGTAGCGTTGCGTGCAGTAAACACACTGGATGAAACAAGTTATCCGCAAAAAAATACCAGGCTTGGTGAGTTACGTTTTCTGAGAGCGCATAGCTATATGACCATGAAATTGCTGTTCAAGAACATTCCCATTTTTGATGAAACAGCTACAGCGGAAGATATCCTGAAAGTGTCGAATGATCTTCCGAATAATGAGTCGTGGGAGAAGATAGCGGCAGACTTCCAGTTTGCAGTGGACAATCTTCCTGAAACGCAACCCGAGCTTGGAAGAGCGAATAAGCTGTCGGCGCAGGCTTATCTTGCCAAGCTCAAACTTTACCAGGCATACGAGCAGGATGCAACGCATCATGTTGTCAATATCAATAAAGACAGGCTGAGAGAAGTGGTTTCATTAACACAAGCAGTGATCGGTTCCGGTAAGTATTCATTGAGTCCTGATATTGCAGACAATTTTTTAGCAGAAACGGAAAATGGACCCGAATCCATATTCGCCATACAGTTTACCATCAATGACGGAACCACCACCGGCCGTCTTAACTTTGAAGACGGGCTTACCTATCCGCATGGAGCACCACAGTATGGCTGCTGTGGTTTTCACGCACCGAGCCAGAACCTTGTGAATGCACATACTACGGACGCCAGTGGTTTGCCTAAGTTTGAAACATTCAATAATGGAATTCCTGATCTTAATTTAGTGACCGTGGACCCGCGATTAGACCATACCGTTGGAATTGATGGGCATCCGTATAAATATGATAACACCAGGCCGTTCAGCAACAGTTGGGTCCGCGATCCAGGCGTGTATGGGAATTTCCATGCGATGCGCAGCGAGCAATTGGCGACCAGTTCTTCTTATTCAAAACAAGGACCATTCATAGGTACCGCCAAGAATGTTGACATTCTCCGCTATGATGATGTATTGCTGATACAGGCTGAAGCTTATATTGAATTAGGGGAGCAGGATAAGGCCCTGCCGCTGATCAACCAGATAAGAACGCGTGCAAAGGCCAGCACAGGCAGATTAAAAAAGATTGATGGTACCTTTCCTTCCAATTATAATATAGGAACTTACTCAGCTGCGGGCTGGACGCAGGAATTTGCCCGCAAGGCATTGCAATGGGAACGCCGGTTGGAATTTGCTACAGAAGGCGCACGTTTCTTTGATCTTGTAAGATGGGGGATAGCGGCCACAACGCTTAATAATTATCTGCTGGTGGAAAAAGTGAGACGTCCGTTCCTTTCCACTGCAGTATTTACAGCAGGTCGTGATGAATACTTTCCCATTCCGCAATCGGAGATCACATTTACGAATGGCCTTTATAAACAAAATCCAGGGTATTAAAACAACATCTTAATCTACAATTTTTAATTATGAAAATACAGGCATTGTTATTGGTGAGCTCTTTGTGCATTTGCCAGTTGATCATGGCGCAGCAGAACGCAAGTAGTTTCAGTAGTTATTTCAAGCCCGAAAAAAAATATCTTGTATTGCCCGTTAAGAACGGTGCACCAAAGAAGAATGTAGAGATCTGGGTAGATGGAGTGCTCTCACGTTATTTTGATATTGAATTAGCAGAAAGCGCTCCGGATTGGAATGCTTACCTGGAGATTGATCAATGGAAAGGAAAGGCAGTGGAGTTGAGAGTGGATCAGCTATCTTCAGGCACAAAGGTCTTTTCTCCAATACGTCAAAGTGATGCAGACAGCAACTCCAATGCTTATGCAGAAAGCCTGCGGCCGCAATTTCATTTTTCACCCAAACATGGCTGGACGAATGATCCGAATGGCATGGTGTTCTTCAACGGCGAATATCATTTGTTTTACCAGCACAATCCTTATGGGCGTGCCTGGGGAAATATGACCTGGGGGCATGCGGTGAGTAAAGATCTGGTACATTGGACGCATCTTGATGATGCCATTTATCCCGATCAGGGTGGCACTGTGTTCAGCGGAGGTGCAGTAGTAGATTCTTTCAATACAAGTGGCCTTGGCAGCGCCGGTAAACCTGCAATGATCGCTTTCCACACTGGTGCAAAGGGCTGGGGGCAATATATGAGCTGGAGCCTGGATGGACGAAGTTTCACCAACTTTGATCGTGCAGTAGTGCCACGTATCAATAAAGAAAACCGTGATCCCAAAGTGATCTGGCATGAGCCAACAAAAAAATGGATAATGGTGATTTGGGTGGAGCGCGGCAATAATGAACAACACAGCATGCAATTCCTGACATCTCCTGATCTTAAAAACTGGACGGCGACAACAACCGTTATGGGTGGTATTGGGAACGATCGTT
>CBHEUU010000485.1:0-4181 GCA_965990355.1 uncultured Chitinophagaceae bacterium | reverse complement strand
GCTGTGCAAAAAGACTGACAGGCAGGATAAACAGGAGAATATAAATAAACTTGTACATACACAATTTTTAAACCCAGGCTGTGAGACCAGCCTGGGGTAGAAGAGGACGCAATCATTCTTTTTTATAAAAAAATCAATACCCTGTGTTCTGCTCAAGCTTTGGATTCTGTGAGCGTTCGATATTAGGAACAGGATAAATACGGCGATAAGTTTGATTGCTTACAACAGGATTAACGGGTGTTACAGTAGAAGTTTTAAAACCCCAATCCGTTTCAAATTTTCCAAAGCGGATCAGATCATTCCTGCGCCATGCTTCCCAGGAGAACTCGCGGGCTCTTTCAGGAAGAATGTCATCTAACACTACGGTAGTTGCTTCGTCAGCTTTTGCCCTTTTCCGGATCTTATTAAACAAAACAAGTGCTGTTTGCAATTCACCATTGACGGTAGTAGGCGCAGCACCACGCAAAATAGCTTCGGCTTTCATCAGGATCACATCTGCGAGACGGAACATAGGGACATCATTACCCTGGTAACGGGTGCTTGCATTACCATTAGGATCAGGATAATACTTAATGGAGCGGATACCTTTATGCTGTCCGCGGATATCGTTACCTACATCCATGGTAGGCGCGTTCTTCAGTGTAAGTTCGGTACCGATCTCTACATGCCAGTTGATGCTATTATTGGTGGGAGATGTTTCATCAAGGCTCTTCTCTGTTGTTTTAAAGATAACAGGGCTTCCGTCAAAATTATACTGCTTGCCCAGTATCCAGAGTGTATCGCGTACATCGTTCGGAAACTTCTTGAAGTTATTATTGTAAAAATCAGGGATAGTACTCAAAGCAATACTGGACCGGAAGGGAATGCGGTATTTCTCCTGCAAAGTGGTCAGCAATCCAAAACGGGTGAAGTGATTGCCCGGAATAAGGTTGGCATCATAAGGTACTGCCATTATTGTTTCCTTTATAGCCGGACCGTTGGTTGGAGCAAACATGGCGGCATAATTGCTTTCGAGCGAATAAGGCCCTTTGCTAAGAATGCTGTCTGCCATAGCTACTGCATCGGTGTAGCGTGGTGTGCCCGTGTAATACTCAGCATTGAGATACATTTTTTGCAACAAAGCAAAAGCCATCCATTTAGTGGCGTGCCCATAAGTGGCGGCCCCGCTCTCTGTTGACAAATCAGGGATCGCTCTGAGCAGGCTGGCTTCGATAAAGTTAAACACATCCTTGCGTGGAGCTGTTGCGGGATTGGTTTTTACAGGAAAAGTATCAATGATCGGCACATTGCCGTATAAATCCATCATGAAGAAATAAAACAGTGAGCGCATAGCAGTCACTTCAGCAATGGCTGGTTTTTTGAAGTTACTTTCAGGTGCATTAGCAAACAGGTTCAACAGCGTATTGCACCGGGTAATGGCGCCGAATCCCCATTTCCAGTTGCTTGTTACGTTAGGGTGGTCTGCATTCCACGAATGAAGATGGAGAAAACGGTATTGGCCTCCATCATCATAGTTTCCGCCTCTTGCTGGAATAATAGCCTCATCTGTGGAAAGCTCTTGCATACGCCAATAATCTACTGCATAGCTAAAGCCATCACTATTATAAGCAAGGTCGGTATATATTGGGCCTATTACTGCAGCATAAGAAGCAGCATTAGTCGGAAAGTTGGTATTTGTGTATTGTGACTCTACAGGCACATCCAGTTTGGTGCATCCTGCGTACAACAGAGAAGAAACAATCACAAAGAAAAATAATATTCGTTTCATGAAAATCTTTTTAATGCTTTAGAAATTTACATTCACACCGAAGATGAAAGAGCGGGTCTTTGGATAAAAATTATTATTGTCAATACCCGGCTCCAATCCTCCCATATTAATTTCAGGATCAATCCCACGATAGTTAGTGATCACAAAGGCATTGTTCACGCTGGCATATACCCGGAGCTTACGGATATACGGGCTATTAAGCTTAAAAGAATACCCAAGTGTAGCATTATCCAAACGCAGATAAGAGCCGCTTTCGATATACCTGTCTGACAAAAGATTAGTATACAGGTCAGCGACCTTGTCACCCTGATCAATTGTAAACTGGGGAATATTGGAAGGCGGGTTGCTGGTGATAGCCGGACTATTGAGCGCTGCTAATGTAGCGTTCAGTATTTTATTGCCTACCACACCTCTTACAAAAATGTTCAGATCAAAATTGCGATAGGTAAAATTATTATTCCACCCGTAAATAAACTTAGGCTGTGCATTTCCTAATATCATATGGTCATCAGTAGTAGGCTGTGCTGCTTTTACAGTACCATCAGCAAAGAGGAAAGTAGAAAGTCCTGATTGATCCTTACCAGCATAATGCCAGGTGTTGAAAGTTCCGACAGGGTACCCCGGACGAATCACTTGCTTGTAAATACCTGATTGTCCTTTTCCACCTACTGATGCTGTCAGGAATTCTTCCGTATTCAACAGATCATTAGAGAGAGAGACTACTTTGTTGTTGTTAGTTGAAATGTTGAAAGAAGATTTCCAAATAAATGACCGGGATTGTACTGGTGTGGCATTAATCGCAAACTCAAAGCCTGTATTCCGGATCTTACCTACATTCGCAAAAAGAACGTCTTCTACATACTGCGTACGTGTCACTGTATAACCGGCGATCAAATCTGAAGTGCTTTTAATATAAAAATCCATACTGGCAGTGAGGCGTCCACGAAGAAAGGAGGCATCAATACCTATATTCGTTGTCGCTGTCTTTTCCCATTTCAGATTAGGATTATCATTCTGTGTGATACCGAAAGCAGCAGCCATTGCCCCGTTCAGGTAAAATGTACCAGTACGGTCATACTGGTATACAGCGATCAGCGCGGGAAACCCTAAAGAGTTACCAGTAGCACCATACCCCACACGCAATTTCAAATCATCCAGGAAAGAAACATCTTGCATAAATTTTTCCTTACTTAATCTCCACGCCGCAGAGAACGCAGGGAAATAACCCCAGCGGTTATTGGCACCAAAGGCTGAAGAACCATCCCTTCTCACAGAAGCCTGAAACAGATATTTATCAGCAAATTGATAATTTACTCTTCCATAAAAAGAGATCAAGCGGAGTGTGCTGATACCATTATTGTCAAATACCACAGTACCAGCTGGTGGGTTGCTGAAGTTAAGATTATTATAAGTGAGTTCGTCTGTTGTGAAGTTCTGTGTACGCACGCCAAATCCATCACCACGACGATCTTCCTGCCAGGAGTAACCGGCAAGCGCCTGTACATAATGACGGCCAAAGCTCTTGTCAAAATTGAAATATGACTCGAGAACCTTTTTATTGTTTTCGTACGAACTTCTTTTTGCCTGTCCATTGGCACCAGGGGCAAGCGTAGAGATGCTGTTATAATAAATATTCCTGTTCTCCTGGTGGTTTTGAGCCGCAAGGCTCAGTGTGTATTTAAGGAAAGGAAATAATTTCAATTCTGCAAAACCACTCAACAGTGTTTTCTTATCTTTTGTGTTGTCAATGTTATTATCGATATAGGAAACCGGGTTGTACCAGCTTATTGCATTATCCTCATTGTATTTTCCGTTGGCGTCTTTTATGCCAACCGTAGGCACAAAAGAAACCATGGAACCAAATACCTGTGACGGGATATTATCTTCATTATCTGTATTGTTCAGGAAATTGAGTCCGAGTTTCAGGCGATCGTTCAAAGCCCTTGTTTCAAGGCTTAACCTGGCTGTTATTTTTTCCAGGGCTGAACCTTTCATCACGCCTTCATTCTTCAGGTAGTTAATGCTTGCTGCAAAATTGCTGGTAGCAGTGCCGCCTGAAAAAGAAATATTATGGTTATGGGAAAACCCATTGCGTTGCACTTCATCCTGCCAGTTGATATTAGAACCATCATCATACTTAGGTTGCAGGGTCTGATTGATAGAAGACACATAATTACGGAACTCCTGGCCAGACAGCATATCAATCTTCTTTGAAACGCGTTCCGTTGCTATATAACCATTATACGCCACACGCACCTGGCCTGCTTTGGCTTTGCGGGTAGTGATCATAATAATACCATTCGCTGCCCTTGCACCATAGATCGCCGTAGCAGATGCATCTTTCAGTACATCGATTGTAGCAATATCATCGGGAGCAATCAGGTCAGGAGAAGCATCAGGCACTCCATCTATT
>CBHEUU010000484.1:0-4186 GCA_965990355.1 uncultured Chitinophagaceae bacterium | reverse complement strand
AAGATGGTTCTGATCCACTCAACTATCCGAATACGGATTGGTATGATGAAGTATTGAAACCTTTAACTCCTCAAACCTCTCATTCACTTTCTGTTGCCGGCGGTACGGACAGGGTGAAATATTTTATGTCTGGTGGTTATACTTACCAGGACGCATTTTACAGGAAGTCTGCTACAAACTACCGGCAATATAACCTCCGCATGAATATTGATGCGCAGGTGACCAAACTGTTCAAGCTATCACTCGATGTTGTTGGCCGGAATGAAAACAGGAAGTATGCACCAGCAGGATCGGATTATATATTCCTTTCCATATTGGGCGCTTACCCGGGCCTGTCAGCTTTCTATCCCAATGGATTACCTGTGGCCGGTATCGAAGGCCCCAATCCGTTGCAACTTGCGCAAGGGTATGATGGATACAGAAAAGCGGTTAATAATTCTGTGCAGACATTGGCTTCTTTTGAACTCAAACTTCCTTTTATCACACAAGGATTATCACTCTCTGGTTTTGCCGCACATGATTTTGCTTTTTATAATGGCAAATCATTCACTAAACCGTTTGACCTGTACAGGTATGATAGTACCAATAAAGAATATAACAACGTAAGTGATATATTGCTCGGAGATCCTTCTATTTCCCAGAACTATGGAAGCAGCCTCCTGAAGACCTATCACCTGAAGCTGAACTATGAAAGACGTTTTGGTGATCATCGCATCAATTCATTTATAGCAGTTGAGCAAAGTGATTATTATAATGAAGGCATCAATGCTTCCCGCTCCAGTTTAGTGAGCAGCCAGATTGACCAGCTGTTTGCATTTACCAATGATGCCACCAGGAATACGAATGGAAGTGCTGCTGATCAGAATGCCCGACGTAATTTCTTCGGCAGGATCAATTATGCGTATAAAGAAAAATATCTTGCTGAATTTGTATTCAGAAGAGATGGGTCTTTCAACTTTCCTCCAGGAAAACAGTACGGTAACTTCCCTGGCATTTCAGTTGGCTGGGTAGCTTCTGAAGAGAGTTTTATAAAAGAGGCTTTACCATTTTTTACTTTCCTGAAACTTCGTGGTTCTTACAGCCAGTTGGGTAACGACCGGATCGCACAATACCAGTACCTGGCCCGCTATACAGTAGCAGATCCCTTTGCTTACCAAACTTACTTTTTAGGAAACGACGACAATCCTATGTATGCTCCCGGTTTAATGCCCGGCGTAGCACCAAACCCAAATGTGACCTGGGAAGTGGAGAAAATGAAGAACATTGCACTGGAAGGTTCTGTGCTGAAAGGCAAACTTGATTTCAGCGTGGAATATTACACAGCCCGCAGGGATAAACTGCTTGCGCCACGCAATGCTTCTATCCCGGCTACAGCAGGCTTGACACTGCCTGACGAAAATATCGGACGTGTAGACCGTCATGGTATTGAGCTCACACTGGGACATAAAGGTTCGATCGGTAAAGACTTTACTTACTATGTATCCGGCAACTTTACCAAAACTCGCAGTACTATTGAATTTATTGATGAATCGCCTAACGTAAAAGAATGGCAAAAACGCCAGGGTTACCAATTGGGTTCATGGCTGGTATATCAGAGCGACGGTATTTTCAACACCCTGGAAGAACTGAACCAAACAACAGCAAAATTACCCGGCAGCAAAGTAGGGGATATCAAATACATTGACTACAATAAAGACGGAGTGATCAATGCAAATGACCAGGTCCGTATTTATGAATCACCTGTGCCATTGATCGTGTATGGTTTCAGGATGGGGGCCGATTACAAAGGGTTATCATTAAATCTTCTCTGGCAGGGCCAGGCAAAAGCCAAACAGATTATTCTGCCCCAGGCCAATAACGGTGAATTTATTCCTCCCAAATGGCTGTATGATGGCCGCTGGACCGCTGAGAACCCGAACGCAACATTGCCCGGCTCATTCGACAGAACATATAATATCAACAACAGGGCTTCTGATTTCTGGCTCGAGGATATGGCATTCCTGAAATTAAAATCAGCAGAACTTGCCTATACATTTAATTCTCCAAGGTTGAAGAATATCGGTATCACTAATCTTCGTGTTTACCTCAATGGATTCAATTTATTCAGTATTGATAAAGTGAAACACTACGATCCGGAAACCGTGGCATATACCGGTGCATATTATCCGCAAACCCGTATTTACACAATCGGACTTAACCTTGGTTTTTAATTGACAACCCTTAAACAAAATATTATGAAGAAGTTTATTTCGATACTAATGCTTGCATGCTGGATCCTGTCGGCCGGCTCGTGCAAGAAAGATTTCCTGGAGAAAAAGCCGCTGGATTCTTATTCAGATGCAGACCTCTGGAAAGATCTCAACCTCGTTCAGGCATTTGTTAACAGCCGGTATACCATTCTTCCTTTCATGGAATTTCCCGGAGTATGGAAATCCTACTTTATGTCCGGTGCCTGCGATGAAGGAAATTCCAAACACAGCTATGGTAATGAAAGAGCGTTGGAAACCGGTCAGATGAGTCCTGATAATACTGTATATGATTTCTGGTCAAATAACTACCAGCAAATAAGGAACTGTAATATTTTCCTGAGCAAAATTGATGAAGTGCCTGCCACTGGCCCGGCTAATGAAGCAAAGAAGAAAAGGCTGACAGGAGAAATCTATTTTCTGCGTGCTTATGGATATTTCGATCTTCTCCGCCATTACGGAGGCGTTCCCCTGATTTCAAAAGTATACGGTCTTTCCGATACTACTTTCAAAGTGGCCAGGAATACTTTTGAAGAAGGTGTGACATTTGTGCTGAATGATATTGCAAAAGCGGTAGAGCTATTGCCGGCCAGTTATATCGATGATGAGGCAAATACCGGCCGTGCAACTTCTGTTGCCGCACTGGCACTGAAGTCCCGCCTGCTTCTCTATGCAGCAAGCCCTTTGCATAATCCTTCCAACGATCAGGCTAAATGGCAGGCTGCTTCCACTGCTGCAAAAGAAGCCATTGATTTTGCAGAAAGTAATGGATACAGCTTATTCCAGGGAGCTGATTACAAGAAGATCTTTATAGAAAAGAATAATGCTGAAGTGTTGATGGCTTATAACTTCAGTAATGTGCCGGGCGGTGGTATTGATATCGTTTGCCAGCCAAACAGCTATGGCGGATGGAGTGTGTACACTCCTTCGCAAGCCATGGTAGATGCTTTTGAAATGAGTAATGGCAAACCTATCACTGATGGCACATCAGGATATGATCCCGCTAATCCTTATGTAAACCGTGATCCCCGTTTTTATGCTGACATACTTTACAATGGAGCCGTATTCAAAGGCGCTGCTGTAGAAGTATATACCGGCGGAAAAGACAGTCCGCAAGGCCCTCAGGGCTGGAATGCAACTGAGACCGGTTATCACTGGCGCAAGTATATGAGCGAGACTATTGATATGAATAAAGAAGGCAGTAATCAGAACCTGATCATCTTCCGTCTTGCTGAACTGTATCTTAACTATGCAGAAAGCGAGCAGGCTTTGGGACATGATGCCGTGGCAAGGGACTACGTTAATGAGATCCGGGGCAGGGCAAGCGTTAACATGCCTGATATCACAGAATCATCAACTGCGTTGCGTGACCGGATACGCCAGGAAAGAAGAGTGGAGATGTGTTTTGAAAGCCATCGCATTTATGATGTGCGCCGCTGGAAGATTGCTTCTGTTACAGAGGGCAAACCATTAATGGGTGTTACTGTAACGAAGACCGGTAACACGTTCACGTATCAACTTAAGGTTGTCCGCAACCGCGTGTTCAGAGAAGAATATTATTTATGGCCTATATCAAGGGCTGAAATGAATAAAAATCCCTTACTTGTAAATAACCCGGGATATAACTAACAGACGTTTCTCATCATCAGTAGGTTTAAATAAAGTCCCGGTAATCGTGCCGGGATTTTTTATAAATCAACGTAAATCTGAATTATATGATATTCACGAAAAGCATTATGACCCTGCCGGTTTTATTTTTGTTCACCCTGGCAGGACGTATAGATAATACCTCCTCATTTCCCGGTAAAGCTGCAACCGGGAAAGAGACTTATATCCCGGCGAAAGTGTGGCGGGTTCCTGAAAACAACGATTACAATAACGATACAAGTGAGTACAGCCACAGCCGGAAAGTGGAGTCAGACAATATCGTGATCTTCTGG
>CBHEUU010000483.1:0-4196 GCA_965990355.1 uncultured Chitinophagaceae bacterium | reverse complement strand
CTTTTCAATTGTCACCCCGGACCAGGTTTAGTTAGCTGGCAACTGTAGTTCATTAAGATCCGGGGTGACAATTGAAAAAATCCTGCTTATCGGGCATCCCATATTCCCATCAACCCAGATCAATATTTGTATTATCCCCGATACTCAAAGTCCTTGTTTCACCTTTAAGCCCTGTATCACTACCGATAATAGAAGCTTCGAGTACGATATCAAAAAGATTAGAGAAAGAACCTATAATAGAATTCCGTACAATAGAATAATTGATGCGTGTGTTTTCACCAATTGTAACATCCGGGCCGATGATAGAGTTTTTAATATCACAACCTTCGCCAATGCTTACAGGGGGAATGATCACGGTATTCTCAAAAAGATAATTCGCTTCAGCCTGGCCTTCGAATTTTTTCAATAGAGTGGCATTGGATTCAAGCAGGGTGTCCTTACGGCCGCAATCAAACCAGCTATCCACTTTAAATGGTTTGAATTTGATTCCCTGCTTCAGCATGCAATCCAGTGCATCAGTAAGACTATACTCTCCGTGCGTACGCAGTCCCTGGAGATAATTATCTTCCAGGCATTTAAAAAGCTGGCCGCTTTCTTTGATCTTGTAAATGCCGACCAGGGCCATATTAGACTTAGGAATATGCGGCTTCTCTACTACGTGATCAATATATCCATTCTCATTGATCTCTGCCACACCGAACTCGCGGGGATCATCTACCTTTCTTACACCAAGCATAGAGCAGTCGCTATCAACCACGGCTTTTACATCATATTCGCAAATAGTATCACCCAGCACAACGATCACTTCATCATCATTCACCACTTCACGGGTGATCTTGATAGCATGACCAATTCCCTGCCGGTCTATCTGCTGCACATAATGCGCTTTCAGGTCAGGGTATTTTGCCCTTACATAATCGCGGATCTTGTCGCCGAGATATCCTACTATAAAAACGAATTCATGAATCCCGGCTTCCTGCATCTGGTCAATGATGATACTTAACACGGTTTTGCCGGCCAGTGGGATCAGAGCCTTTGGTTGTGTATAACTATGAGGGCGCAATTTGGTGCCTGCGCCTGCTACTGGTATTATTGCCTTCATTTCCCCGTTTGGGACCTTTTAATAAAAAATTTAAAAGCCAACGAAAGTAGTGATTTTTAACGCAAACAAAAACTTATCCGCATAAGCGCGCTTTCAATTCCTGCCGGCCGTAATTTTGCGGCGGCAGCCTCGGTTTCAAAGGTTCTAAGGTTCAAAAGTTTAAGTGGTTTAACCCGGCCTTCTGGCAAAACTTTTAAACCTGTTAAACTCTTAAACCTTTAAACCTCTTAAACTTATTAAATATTCTTCATGCAAAAAGACACTCAAATCTTCGATCTTATCAACCAGGAACTGGAACGCCAGCGCAACGGTATCGAATTAATCGCCTCTGAAAACTTTACCTCCCTGCAGGTGATGCAGGCGATGGGGACCGTGCCCACCAATAAATACGCCGAAGGATATCCCGGCAAGCGTTATTATGGCGGCTGCGAAATAGTGGATGAAATTGAGACCCTGGCCATTGAAAGATTGAAGAAAGTGTTTAATGCCTCCTGGGCCAACGTGCAGCCACACAGCGGCGCTTCTGCGAATGCAGCCGTATTCCTGGCTTGCGTAAAACCCGGCGATAAAGTACTGGGGCTCGACCTCAGCATGGGCGGGCACCTTACACACGGCAGCCCTGCCAATTTCAGCGGAAAAAACTACCAGGCCCTCTTCTATGGGGTGAAAAAAGACACCGGTCTCGTAGACTATGATCAACTGGAAGCAACAGCCCTGAAAGAAAAACCAAAAATGATCATCTGCGGAGCTTCAGCCTATAGCCGCGACTGGGATTACAAACGCATCAGGGAAGTAGCAGATAAGATCGGCGCTATCCTGTTTGCCGATATTGCCCACCCTGCCGGCCTTATCGCCAAAGGATTACTGAATGATCCGTTTGACCATTGCCATGTCATCAGTTCTACTACCCATAAAACCCTTCGCGGACCAAGAGGTGGCATTATCATGCTCCGCCACGATTTTGAAAATCCATGGGGCATTAAAGACCCCAAAGGCAATACCCGCACCATGAGCCAGTTGCTCGACCTCGCCGTAGTCCCCGGCACACCGGGCGGACCACTGGAGCATGTGATCGCCGCCAAAGCAGTTTCATTCGGAGAAATCCTTTCAGACAGCTACACTGCTTATGCAAAGCAGATCATCACCAATGCACAAGCCATGGCAAAAGCCCTTGTAAACCGTGGATATAACCTGATCAGCAACGGTACCGACAATCACCTTATGCTGATAGATCTCCGCAACAAAAACCTGACAGGTAAAAAAGCCCAGGAAACACTTGATAAAGCACATATCACCCTTAATAAAAACGCAGTGCCGTTTGATGACAAATCACCTTTCGTTACTTCCGGTATCCGTGTAGGCGTTCCTGCCATCACAACCCGTGGCATGAAAGAAAATGATATGGAAACTGTGGTAGCTATGATAGACAAAGTGCTGATGAACGCGGATGACGAAAAAACAATCGGTTCAGTGAAGGCAGAAGTAAAACAATTCATGCAGCAATTCCCGTTGTACCCTGAATTGTAAATATTTTAATAAGTTTATACTACCTAAACTGATTTATCATGATACAACGCCAGCAAACACTTTGGTTATTATTAGCAACCATCTGTTCAGTACTGACCTTCCTGTATCCCTTTTATACTGGTCAGCGCCTGGGGGATAATAATATTCCCATCATAGATGAGCTCATGGCCGGCAGTAATTTTTTCCTGCTGGTATTAACAGGCGCTTCTGTATTGGCGGGAGCTATTGCGACCTTTCTTTTTAAAGACAGGAAAACGCAAGTAAAGCTCAGCATTGCCGGAGTGGTTATTGCTGTTGTTCTGATCATACTGTACTTCACCGAAGTAAAGAAATTCCAGTCGGGCCGGTTTGCACTGACCTCCATTTATGTGGCCGGCATCTTAATTGGTTTTGTTATGGCTACACGTGGGATACTGAAAGATGAGAAACTGGTAAAAAGCCTTAATAAACTCAGATAAGAAGTAAAAAGTCAAAATTAAAAAATCAAAAAACCCAGGCATGATCTAATCACGTCTGGGTTTTTTGATTTTTTAATTTTGACTTTTTTATTTTTTAACCAACAGCTGGCTGGCTACATATTCTTCTCCTTTCACCCTTATCACATAAATACCCGGCATTGTACCCGCAGGAAGAGTGAGAGCCTGTGTGATACCATTACCCTGGTTGTTCAGCGTGAACTGTTGAATACGCAATCCTGCGCTGTTCACTACTTCCAGTGTATACTTTCCTTTTACTACTGAAGCCAGGCTAATCGTGCACTCATCTCCAATAACAGGATTGGGATATAAAGTAAATCCTGGTTTCAGAACGCCCATTTCTGCTTTCAATATGCGGCTGCTGACCACTTTGCCAGTGATAATCGCAACTCTGATCCGGTAAAAATTGGAACCGGTAGCTGGTTTTGTATCGCTGAAAGTATAAGAAGCTTTATCATCAAGATTGCGGGATGGCAATTGCTGGTAGATAGGCATGAAATCTGTACCATTCACTGAACGTTCGATCATATAAAATTTCACTTCCCTTTCAGTGAGGTTACTCCAACCAATTTGCACCAGGTCGTTTTTAACATTGGCTCTTACGCTGTCAAACATTACAGGCAATGTCCCCTTCTCACCCTGGGCACTCGTTTGAGTTTGCGCCTGCGCCGAAAGCAGCCAGGCCATCGAAACTAAAGTCAAGCAGGATTTTTTCATCACAAGGTATTTATCGGATATGTTTTTAAATAACAAATCAACTTATGAAACCAGGCTTGGATTTAAAAACACCGGCAATACCTTACTCTGTCTGTTATGAACAGGAATGTGTTTCCACGAGGATTTGACGGTACGGATTTCAGAAGAATTGGATAGGATTGAACCAAGGGATAAATTAAACAACGGTCACAAACATATACAGCAAACCCTGAACCTGCAAGCATTTCAGGCGTTTCTTTATCGTAATCGGGGTTTTACGATAGCGTGAAACCCAGTTAGGCATTGAGTTTCAATAGAGGCTAAGTGTTTCTACTGAGGGGAGACATGGGGTACGAGATGAGGAATCTAGGATGCGGGATGTGAGATATGGGATA
>CBHEUU010000482.1:0-4196 GCA_965990355.1 uncultured Chitinophagaceae bacterium | reverse complement strand
TTCCAGTGCCTGTATGTGTTTGTCGTAAACAGCCCTGGTGAAGACAGAAGGGATAAAAGTAGTGACGCGTTTTCCAACGCATTGTTCTGCGGATAAATTGAAATGTTTGTAGAAGGCGTCGCTGGCAAATACCAGTTTTGTTTCTTCATCTATTACCCAAGCCAGGCAAAAAACGTGCTGCATACAGATATTGGAAGGTGGTTGTAAAACATTTTCAGGCAGGCAGCTATTAACTGATTACCGGGTTTGAATTTTCTGCGGTGCCTATATCTGAGTGCTTGCTTAAGCGCTACATCCTTCTGTGGTCGGTAAGGGTGTTCGTGCATCGTCCGCCGTGTGGCTACGCTGAGCTTCGGCGCAAGCGTAAGCTTTAGCGAAGGTGGATTTGTGCCCCTTTACCGGATAGGATGCTGGTGATCAGCGATAAGGATTCAGCCCTTTTTTACAGCGTATAAGATTTAATACATTAAAGAAAGGTAAAAAAAATGCTTCATGCAAGTATCTGTTGACTTTCGTCAAAAAAATAAGTGTCAAATCAACTTTTTAAGAAGATACCCTTAGTTGTTTTAGATATTAACTACCAAATCGCCTGCTTTCTTTTTCATCCTCAAAATATCCAGGTTCGTCTGGATTGAGACAGATCAAATACAACAAAGATTGTATATTTGTGCTCCTTCAAGCAATGAATATGAAAGTCTGCTAAGGTTCGCCCCAATTGTAAGATAGAACCTAACCCTTTATTGTTTCAATTTTCCCGGCGTGATTAGTCGCCGGAATCTCTTATTATTCAAAATTTTTCACATGTCTGAACAGACCTATACCAATAGGGCATCGAATGCCTTTGATTTTATCCGCCGTGCTATTAAGGGCGAAGAAATGGATTATACAACCGGGAGCCTGCGCAAAGCTGTGTTTATGCTGGCTATCCCGATGATGATCGAAATGATCATGGAATCAGTGTTTGCACTGGTTGATCTTTATTTTGTCGGCCACCTGGAAGACAGCAGTCATGCTATTCAAACTGTTGGGTTAACAGAATCGGTGCTGACGATTATTTATTCACTGGCAGTAGGCATGAGCATGGCTGCTACTGCCATGGTTGCCCGCCGTATAGGAGAAAAGAATCCTGAGGCAGCAGGTCATGCAGCTATACAATCACTGATCATAGCATTGGGCGTTGCTGTAGTGATCAGCATTTTCGGATTTATTTATGCCACTGATATTCTACGGTTAATGGGTGCTACGAAAGAGACTGCTGAAAAAGGCACCACTTTCGTTCGCATCATGATGGGCGGCAGCCTGGTGATTGTATTGCTTTTCCTGATCAATGGGATATTCCGTGGAACAGGCAATGCGGCTATTGCGATGAAAAGCCTGATGGTGGCGAATATCTGTAATATCATTCTTTGTCCTTTGCTGATAAGGGGTCTTGGACCGATTCCTGCACTGGGATTGAATGGAGCGGCCATTGCAACAACAATTGGCCGCGGCATAGGTGTTAGCTACCAGCTGTTTCATTTATTTAAAAAAGGAAATAGCCTGAAGATACAGGCGAGCCACTGGAAAATAGATTGGGTGGTGATCCGCTCACTGGTAAAAATTGCAACGCCAGCCATTTTCCAGTTTGTGATTGCATCCTGCAGCTGGATCTTCCTGGCCAATCTTGTTGCAACAACCGGAGGAGAAAATGCATCGGCGGGATATCAGACAGCCTTACGTTTAATGATGTTCTTTATTCTGCCGGCATGGGGCATGAGTAATGCTGCTGCAACACTGGTAGGGCAAAACTTAGGGGCAAAGCAGTTGGACCGGGCTGAGGCATCGGTTATGAAAACGATGAAGTACAATGTTATTTTCATGGCATTTGTTACATTATTGTTCTATGTTTTGGGTGACTGGTTTGTTTCTTTTTTCACACCTGATCCAGCTGTAAGGGAAAGAGCTGTACTGGCAGTACGTATTATCAGTGCGGGCTATATTTTTTATGGTATCGGCATGGTGCTGATCAATACATTCAATGGTGCGGGTGATACATGGACGCCTACCTGGGTGAATGTATTCGGGTTTTGGTTGTTCCAGATACCATTTGCTTACTTGTTGGCGAAGTATCTCGACTGGGGTCCAACAGGTGTATTTATTGCCGTGCCTGTAGCAGAAACCCTGATCACTATTGTATCGTTTATATTGTTTAAACGAGGCAGGTGGAAGAAAGTAATGGTATAATTTGAACAGGAATAGAGGATTTTAAGAAATGCAAACGATGGTGTAAAGAGTCTGAGATTATTATAAATATTTTTTGTAATTCTTAAAATACTTTATTCCTGTTTTTATTACGTTATACTCATGTTGTATTTTTTCTTTTCTATATACGTATATCTGCGTTGTTGTAACAAAAACCCAACTTTCTTTCTTGCATTTGATGCCTAGCCATACTATTTTGGCATCAAGTCGCGTTAATACCTGAAATCCGTATCGAATTGAAAAACACACTGACAATTGCCTTTTATTGTCTTTGCCTGGCAATACTTTCCATATCCTGGAAGCCACTTGCCAAAGCGGACAATAACACTGAAAAAACCGCTTCTGCCATCATTGGCAAATCTCCAGCGGTGAATACCAAAGCACATTCCCTGTATCTCGCGCTTGAGCTGAAAGAGATGGGTCTTTCTGAAGATGCTTTCAGTTATGCTTATAAAGGGTATGAAGTGTTGCTGCAGAAAAAACTTGTAGCGAACGAAGGTTATCTCACAATTTGTGATTTCAGCCAGTCATCCACGAAAAAGCGTTTATACATTATAGACCTGGCGAACCAAAGCGTAGTGATGAATACATATGTAGCACATGGTAAAAATTCAGGAGGTGAGTTTGCCCGCTATTTTTCCAACCGTACCGGTTCATTGCAAAGCAGTCTTGGTTTTTATGTAACCAAACAAACATATTATGGAGAGCATGGCTTATCGCTTCGTGTGGCTGGAGTGGAAAAAGGAATTAATGATAAAGCCTATCGCCGTGCTATTGTGATACATGGTGCAGATTATATAGGCAGTCAAAAGAAGGGCAGAAGTTTTGGTTGCCCGGCTGTACCCAAAGAAGAAAGTTCCCGCGTTATCAATATGATCAAGAACGGGCATTGCCTGTTCATTTATCATCCATCAAAAAAATATTTGCGGGGATCAAAGATATTAAACGACTGATTGGACCCAGACAACAAGGATGGACAAACAACAGCCCGACTGAAAAAGTTGGGCTTTTTTATTTTTGCGTTGACCGAGTCGCCGATGCCTGAACGTCACCTACAGATGTCACCCCGGACCGGATTTAGTAAGCCTTCAATAGTAGTTCATTAAGATCCGGTGTCTCCCCGCTTAAAGCGTTTCCAGGACCGGTTATTTTTTCTTCGCTTTTTTCTTTGCGTTCTTCTTTTGCTGTTCTATTTGTTTTAGCGCCGCTTCTTCGCTTATTGTTTCGAAATGTGCGATCAATTCTGATAAGGGGATATTGAATCCTGCTGCGATAGAAACGAGTGTAGTGAATTGAGGATCTTTTTTTCCGGAGGAAACATTCTGAACAATGTAATATTCAATATCAGCGGCTGTGGCTAGTTGATGCAGGCTGTTGACAGCATCATTTTCGGCAGGAACCTGTTTATTCTGTTCCAGCAGTTTTTGCAAGGCAAGGCCTAAGCGGTGCCTGATGATGAGTTTTTGATTATCGTTCATTATAGCTCAAAGTCCAATGATTCAAATTCTTTTTTGGTATTCGTACGAATATCATTACAAAAAATCAATTATCTTTAAAGAGTGGTTTGTGTAAGTGATGCTGAACTGCTGAAGATGGAATAGCAGCTAGTCTCACTATGAAGAGAGTGCTTTATTATTTCATTAGTCATAACTCTATTAATGAAGAAGAACTATAAAGATATGGCGATGTGGGATGAAAGGGAGTCTGTGTTTGATCAATTATTCCGGGAACATTTCCATGCGTTGTCTTTTTTTGCTCATTCTATTATTGGGCAGGAATTATTTGCGAAGGATATAGTGCAGGAGTGTTTTATTAAGGTATGGAGCCGGCGAAGGCAATTGATTAACTTATCGGGATTGAAATCTTATTTGTATGCTGCGGTGAGAAATGATTGTATCAGTTATCTGCGGAGGCAGGTTGTTAAGAATAGAAAATATGAAGTTTATCTGGAAAAG
>CBHEUU010000481.1:0-4198 GCA_965990355.1 uncultured Chitinophagaceae bacterium | reverse complement strand
ATAAGATCATTGATCATTACCGGAAAAAAGATGTGCTGAAAAATACAGACAGTTACCTTTCAGAGACCGAAAACAGTTTTAGCGACCATTTCTTTGATGCCGCCACCGGCCATTGGCTGGATAATGCCGGCCCGGTTTCCTGGAAGGAAACGGCCGATAAAAAAGTGAACCGGAATGAGTTCTATAAAATAATCCGCTACTGTGTGGAGAAGATGCCCCCCAAGCTGGTACCGGTGTTCCTGGCAAAATTCCTGGAAGAAGAAGATTCAGAAAAAATTTGTAAGGATTTAAGCATTACTCCGTCTAATTACTGGGTTATTATACACCGGGCCAAAGTGCTGATGCGTAGCTGCCTGGAAAAGAACTGGTTTTTACGATAACAGCAAGAAATGTATCTGTTCAAAAAACTCATCTATAATTGCAAGCATGCCACGCAGCTTTCCCTGAAAAAAGAGGAAGGAAAAATATCATTGCGTGAAAGGGTGCAATTGTGGTATCACTTGTTGTATTGCAATTTCTGCCGCCGTTTTATCCGGCAATCCCACGAGATCAATGAAATGGGCAAAGAACTAAAGGATCACTTGCAAAAAAATCCTCCATTTACGCTTTCGCCTGAAAGCAGGGAAAAGATCAGGGAACAATTAGGGCTTTAAATTTTTTTTCTTTCTGTGTAAGGAATCTTTCTACCGCCCGTCTATTCCTCAAATTATTAGTTCACCTGTAAATCAAAAAAAATGAAACGTTTGCTTTCGTTCACGCTTCTTATTGCCTTTACGTCTCTTGCTCAGGCTCAGACGCCTGCTTATTGCAATCAGAATGGCGTGGCTATTAAAGGGTATGATGCCGTAGCTTATTTTAAAGACAGTGCAGCCATTGCTGGGAATAAGCAATTCAGTTATACCTGGCAGAATACAGAATGGTATTTTAAGAACCAGGCAAACCTGGATGCTTTTAAAGCCGCCCCGGAAAAATATGCACCACAATTTGGTGGGTATTGTGCGTACGGTGTGAGCCAGGATCATAAATCACCTACAGATCCCACTGCGTTCACCATTTTAAACAATAAACTCTACCTGAATTACAATCCCAAAGTGAAAACATTATGGATGAAAAACACGAGTGGAAATATTGAAAAAGCCGAAACCAACTGGCCTGCATTAAAAGATAAAAATTAAACACCTCATGAAACGGCTATTTCTGTTCTTATTGTTATCAGGTATAACAATAACACTGCCTGCACAAAACACTTTTCGCAGCAAACAATTCAACCTGCAGAAAAATCTGGCCATACAAGGGTACGATCCTGTGGCTTATTTTATCGAACATAAAGCTGTAAAAGGCAAAAAGGAATTCGCTGTGAATGCAGAAGGCATTCTTTATTATCTCTCTTCTGCTGCCAACAAAGAACTCTTTATAAAGAATTATAAAAACTATGAACCCCAGTATGGCGGCTGGTGCGCTTATGCCATGGGAGCTACCGGTGAAAAGGTGGAGATTGATCCTAAAACATTCAAAATACTTGATGGCAAGCTCTATCTCTTTTACAACAGCTTTTTCAACAACACACTCACCAGGTGGAATAAAGATGAGTCCACACTTCACTCCAATGCAGATAAAAACTGGCAGTCAATTTTAAACAAACCATAATGAAATCGAAAAAAACACTTTCCCTGTTGTTGCGGTTGGTGGCAGCAGGCATAATGCTTCAGACCTTATATTTCAAGTTTACCGCACAGCCGGAATCCATCTATATTTTTTCACGACTTGGTATAGAACCATGGGGCAGGATCGGCAGTGGCATTGCAGAACTGATAGCTTCTGTATTGTTGCTATGGCCATCTACAGTAGTATTAGGCGCTCTGTTAGGTGCCGGCATTATGTTGGGCGCAATTGCAGCACACGCAACCCTGCTGGGTATTGAAGTATTAGGTGATGGCGGTCAGTTGTTTATTTATGCATTGATCATACTGATCGCCTGCATTGGCTTAATGATACTGCATTCCCGGCAATTAGTGGCAATAAAAGACCGGTTGCTTCATAAAGTAGCTGCTCATTAAATCATCCTGAATATTTATTAGTATGATATGTGAATCCTTCCGCGGACAATTGAACGAATTGTCTTTGCTTTTATATAAAATACACCCTGGCGACTATACGCATAGATCTGCCATGTTGGGGAATGCCAGTATTGGGCAGCACGTACGGCATATTATCGAACTGGCGCAAAGCCTGCTGCAAGGATATGCCGACGGTATTATTAATTATGATGCACGAAAGCGTGACCTTCAGCTGGAAACAGAAAAGGATTTTGCACTGCTGTGCATTCAAAAAATGTCTGGCACGCTTTGCCGCCCGGATAAACCTTTGCTGCTCGTACAGGGAGATGACACGGTTAATACCCTTTCGAGTTTTTATTACCGGGAAATAATGTACAATACAGAGCATACGATCCATCATAAAGCACTGATAAGAGTAGCCCTTCGGGAAATGCAACTCGCTTTGGTGGATGATGATTTCGGTGTAGCACCTTCCACTATTCAATATCGCAGAAACCACTGATCTTATGTGTACGGTTATATACATTCCCACTGAGAACGGTGTGTTGTTTTCATCTTGCAGGGACGAAAACCCGGCAAGAGCCAGGGCTTTACGACCCGTGTTGACCCAAAATGTTTCGGGCAATATATTATTTCCAACTGATACTGAAAAAGGAGGCACGTGGATAGGCTTTCATGAAAGAGGGCATTTGCTGGTATTGCTTAACGGTGCTTTTGAAGCGCATCAACGACTTGAAAAGTACAAAACAAGCCGTGGATTAATAGTAAAAGACCTGCTTGATAAAGAAGATCCATTAAAAGAATGGCACTCTTGTAATTTCCATAACATAGAACCGTTCACGCTTATCCTCTGGCAAAAGGATAAACTATATGAGTTGGTTTGGGACGGAACTGTCAGGTACACGCTAAGAAAGAATACAGAGCTGCCGCAGATATGGTCTTCTTCCACTTTGTATAACCCCTCTGTAAAACGGGAAAGAAAGGGTTGGTTTGACAACTGGTTAGCACGAACACTTCATCCTTCAATAGAAAATGTTTATCAAATGTTATTACAACACAACGATGACAAAAATGGATTTGTAATGAACCGGCAAACCATACAAACCCTCAGTATTTCATTGATTGAAATAAGAGGTAATTATGGAAGGTTTCACTATCATGATAGGATAGCGGGCAGTAAATACACAGCTGAATTAACACTAAACAAAAAATATGAAACAACTTATTAAATGGTGGCGGGTGTTCAGCATCAGGATAAGTCATTGGGAATACTGGAATAGTTATGTGGTTTATCTGCCAGTATTGCCTTACCTTTTTTATCTGTGGATAAAAGCAAGAAGTGCTTTCTTTTTTAATGCTGCAAATCCGGGGATTGAATACGGCGGGATGGTCATGGAATCAAAATGGAAGATACAGAAGGATGCGCCGCCAGGCTTTTTCCCCGAAACCTTGCTGATAAACCCTGAAGATGATCTCTTGCAGTTAATAAAAAGAATAGATAAACGATTCTCTTTCCCTTTTATACTGAAACCGGATATAGGTTCAAAAGGACGTGGTGTGACGATCATTCATAACTGGAAACAATTAGAGCATTATCATCGTCACTGTCCTATTCCTTATCTGGCGCAGGAAAAGATCAACTACACAACGGAAGCAGGAATTTTTTATGTGCGTATGCCCGGCGAACTAAAAGGCCGGATCACGGGTATAGTACAAAAGGAATTTATCCGGGTGAAAGGGGATGGGAAGTCAACCCTGGAACAATTGCTGAAGCAAAATCCCCGCTATCTGCTTCAGGTAAAAAATTTAGCGAAAATATTAGGCGATGATACGATGCAGTCCATTCCTTTAAATGGTGAATATATTACGCCTGTTGATATAGGCAATCACGCCAGGGGGGCACTTTTTCTCAACCGTTCAGATAAGATCACGGCCCGTTTAACTGATATGATAGATCAGCTTTGCAAACCTGTCCGGGATTTTTATTTTGGCAGGCTTGATATCCGCTTTGAGTCATGGGAGTTGCTAGAACAAGCAAGAGATTTTGCCGTGATTGAGATCAATGGTGCGGGAAGTGAGCCCACGCATATCTATGATCCATCAGGCAAGCTGCCAGACGCCTGGAGGGAAATATGCAGGCA
>CBHEUU010000480.1:0-4202 GCA_965990355.1 uncultured Chitinophagaceae bacterium | reverse complement strand
CCACGGGTTTTCCTAATCTGTATTGGGGTTCATCTGCTTTTAATGGCAATACTTTTACTGTAAACATTTCCAGTGTCAGTACTTCGGGGGCTGCCGGTACCTTCGCTGGTACTATTTACTACAACAATGGCGGCGGCTTTACCACTAAACAGGTAACAGAAGGGGAGTTCAAGATCACTTTTTAGTATAAGAAAACATAGGCCTTCGAAGGCCTGATCGAGATTTTGTTTCAGATATATGATCTGGAAACAGAAATTTAATACTACTGCATCCGGTGAGATACTTTATTCCAATTCTATAACAAAACCTCCTGGACCTTGCATAGTTACCGATCCGACAGTTGACGGGCCAGGATTCGATATGTCGAAGCTTAACTGATCGTTCCCATCTTTTATCAACAAAGCCTTTTTTGCTCCGAAAGGTTTTAGATCCAGCTGTACTGTTCTGCTTGTACTGTCTCCATTAATTCCAGCAACATACCATTTCGCACCTGCTTTTCTTGCAATGACTGCATACTTGCCAGGAAAACCATCGATGAATTTTACATCATCCCAACGTACCGGCAAACGTTGCAAAAATGATTTGACATCATTCGGCACATGTGTCATTCCTTCAGGCGATTCTGCGAAATGCTGGATACCAGACAGGAACAATACGGATGTAGCCAATTCAAAAGCGCTGGTGGTCTTCCGCTTTACATGCGTCGGGATCCGGTAAAGGTTCATTGGAGTAAAATCCATTGGATCAAATACATTGCGGGTAAAAGGAAGCATCGCACAGTGATTGGCTTCGCGGTCAGCATCCCCCTGACTAAACGTGACCATTTCGAACCCTTTTACTGCTTCAGTCGTCACCAGGTGAGGATAGGTCCTGCTCCAGCCCCTGGGTAATGTAGCCCCATGAAAATTGACCAGCAGATTAAATTTGGAAGCGTCATTCAGTATATCGACATAATACTGAATAACTGATCGTCCATCTCCACCAAAAAAATCAATCTTTACACCTTTCACACCCATTTCCTTCAGCAAAGCAAATTCTTTCATACGGCTTTCATGGGTAAGCATTTTATCTTTTGGCGTCATCTTCACTGTGTTCCAGTTGCCGGCAGAGTTATACCACAGTAACAACCCCACATTCTTCGGGCGGGCATAGTCCACGAGCTTCTTTATATTTCCGTAGCCGATCTTAGTATCCCAATTTGCATCAACAAGACAGTATTGCCATTTCATATCGGCTGCAAAATCGATATAACGGATCTGCTCAGAATAGGTAATGGAATCGTCTTTAGACATGATCCAACTCCAGGAGGACTTGCCGGGCTTGATCCATTCTCCGGTTGTTATGCGTGAAGGGGCTGCCACGTCGGTTCCTAAAGTTGATTCTACAATAGTGGCCAGACTTCCAATGGTAATCACCCGCCATGGAGAATGGAAAGGCCGGACTACTTTTGGAAGCAATCCATCAGGACTAATGATCTCACGGGGATCCGGAAAACTGATCTTATAAGTCGGATCTCCCTCTTTGCAGGTGAGCCGGGCGGCACAATAGCTACCATCCAAACCCGTTTCAGTTAGCAATAGCCAGGTGTCATCTTGCCGGAACAACGCAGGAAATATCCAACCGGCTGCAGAGGTTGTTCCTGCTGGTATATTTTGCCGGTAATTGTCTTCATAAGCCGGGTTGGTGCTCTCGAAGCCGGTCTTGGCCACCTGCATAGGTTGAAGAAATCCCCTGGCAGAACTATCAAACTTGAAGCTGGTTAATTCCCCGGAAACTGTAATGGAATCGGCTTGATTTCCCGGAATAATATACCGGAAAGCCAGTCCGTCATTGGATAGCTGGAAAACAATTTGCAGGGATTTGTTGTCGGCTGTTAAAAAAGAAAGGACTTTCTTATTCGCATGATACTTGTTATTAGTTCTCTTGCCGGTGAACAATTCATAATGGTCGTTTACAGCAGTCGTAGCTGAAGCATTTACCAGTTTCAATTTCCCCGAATAATCTGCATACGACGTTATCAGCCCAAGCCGGGAAGGTTTTATAACCTCTTTATTATTGTAACTGACCTGGTAATAGGGGACTCCGTCATTTTGTTTCACCGTCACGGTAATTTTCCTGTCAGGACTTTGAATGATGCTTTGCTGGGCCGTACAAAAAAATGGCGCGGCAAGGAGGGCCAATACAGGTACGGAAAACCCGCGAATACTTCCACGGGCTCCCGCACCGGTGCTGTTCAGGCGATGGATAAAGACCAGGATATGCATGAAATGTTTGACGATTGTTGAGGGGCTAAGCATAATGCGTTAGGTAGGGTTCTGAGAATATATGATTCAATCGGGTTCTGCCTGATTGATAATACTAATATAGAGATTAATGTTTGAAAAAATGAAATCGATTGCAATAAATAAAAAAATACCTATCATTGTACCTGTAAAAGAGTAGGGTTCAATTAATGAATTAATCAATCGATTTCGATGCCATATATTTTTTTCCGATTAAAAGTTTGCTGTAAAAAAATTGCGGCAGTTGTAATATGTGCCATAGCATGCTCGCTGTATGTGTCCGCGCAAGAGAAATTGTATACGAATGAGTTCCCGCTACAGGATGTTAAACTGGAAGACAGTTTATTCCATCACGCCCGTGATCTGAATATCCATCACCTCTTACAGTATGATGTAGACAGGTTATTATATCCGTTTCGTAAGGAAGCCGGTTTGCCTGCAAAAGCGAAAGGGTATACTAATTGGGATGGATTGGACGGGCATGTCGGAGGCCATTATCTTACTGCCTTAGCAATTAATTATGCAGCTACCGGAGACCAGGAATGTAAACGCCGGATGGACTATATGCTTGCTGAGCTAAAAGCTTGTGAGCAATCTAATGCGGTTAATAATCCTGGCTGGGCAAAAGGTTATGTTGGCGGTGTGCCTAACAGTAAAGCTGTATGGAGTGGTTTACAGAAGGGAGAATTTGATGCATTCCGTTCTGCCTGGGTGCCCTGGTATAATGTACACAAAATGTTTGCAGGCTTAAGGGATGCATGGTTATACGCTGGAAATGAAGATGCCCGCAGCTTGTTTATTGGTTTTTGTGATTGGGCTATTGGAATCACCTCCGCGCTAACAGATCAACAGATGCAATCCATGCTCGATATCGAGCACGGCGGAATGAATGAAGTGCTGATCGACGCGTTCAAAATAACAGGCGATCAGAAATATGCAACTGCCGCCAAACGCTTCTCACATAAAATGCTGCTCGATGCAATGGCGCAAAGGAAGGATAATCTTGACAACAAGCATGCAAATACACAAGTGCCTAAAGCAATCGGTTTTCAACGTATTGCTGAACTGACAGGGGATAGCAACTATGACCGGGCTGCCGGGTTTTTCTGGGAAACCGTTACAGGCAATCGTAGCCTGGCTTTTGGAGGCAACAGCCGCCGGGAGATATTCCCCAGTACGGCTGCATACATCGATTTTGTGAATGATGTGGAAGGGCCTGAGTCCTGCAACTCCTATAATATGCTGAAGCTGACGGAAGGACTTTTCAGGCAACAACCTTCTGCCAGGTATGCAGACTACTATGAAAGAACTTTATACAATCATATTCTTTCAACACAACACCCTGTTCACGGAGGGTATGTGTACTTTACCCCGGCAAGGCCGCGGCATTACAGGGTCTATTCAGCACCCAACCAGGCAATGTGGTGTTGCGTTGGTTCCGGCATGGAGAATCATGGCAAGTACGGGCAGTTTATTTATACTCATCAGTCTGATTCATTGTTTGTAAATCTGTTCATTGCTTCTGAACTGAACTGGCGGGAGAAAGGTATCAGGATAAAACAGGAAACGAAGTTTCCCTATGAAGAACGTACCAGTATTACCATAAAGGAAACTGGTTCGCAATTTAAATTGCTGGTCCGTTATCCATCCTGGGTAAAGGAAGGGCAACTGAAAATTTCTGTCAATGGGAAGCCATATAAATTCAGTGCAGCCCCGTCTTCCTATGTATGGATTGATCGCGTTTGGAAAGATGGAGATAAAGTGGATGTGTTATTGCCCATGCATAACAAAATTGAGCAGATCCCGAACGTGCCCAACTATATCGCAATAATGCATGGGCCCATCCTGCTGGGCGCGAAGACAGGCACGGAAGATCTCAAAGGGTTGATCGCAGGTGATAGCCGCTGGGGGCATATTGCC
>CBHEUU010000479.1:0-4203 GCA_965990355.1 uncultured Chitinophagaceae bacterium | reverse complement strand
AATAGGTAAGCAAGTCCGGCAAAAAGCAAATAACGCATGGCTACTTCCAACGCTACAGTCAGGTAATTTATATTTTCACGCATACTTGTCCAATTTCAGGTATAGATCAGTGAATTTGTTGCAGGTTTGATTCAAAGAGATTTTATTTCAGTGAACCACTTTTTTTTTCAGTCAACGACATCCACTATAGTGGTTTATTCCCGCTAAACAATACTTTTGGAAGGTGAAAAAGAGGCTCCCCTTATTTGGTTTTTCATTTTGGATGCAGGCTGCATTCTGGAGTACCCTTTTAGGTATTGCACTTTATCTTTCCGTTATCAGCATGGGATGGGAAGCTGCGCTACGCCGCGCGCCACTGATAGTGCTTTGCCACTTTGCTTATTTTTATGTTTTTTATTATTTTCTGATCCCCCGTTATTTTGAAAAGAAAAAATTTGGGACTGCCATATTGGGGCTAATACTGCTGTTGGTTGTTCTTACCCCAATCCGTTATGATATCGAAAAGCAATTCCTGTTGGACCGCCCTTTGGGACGCGGTATTGTTGGCCTTCCTGGCCTTATGGGTTTTGTTATCTTCTCAGAACTTGCGATAGCAAGTTTCGCTTCCTTGCTGCGGCTTACCGTATCCAATCAGCGCCACAAGCAACGCGCTGCCTATATGCAAAAACTGCAATTGGAAACAGAGCTGCGATTCCTGAAAACGCAGATGAGCCCGCACTTTCTTTTCAACACTATCAATAATATTTATTCACTGGCATTGGTAAAATCCGATAAGGCCCCGGAAGCATTGCTTAAATTATCTGATCTCCTTCGTTATCTTTTATATGAATGCCATGAAAATGTGACGCTGAAAAAAGAAATTGATGCGCTCCATCTCTATAAGCATCTGTTTCAACTTAGATATGAGAACATGCTGGCCATTTCTATTTCTAATGAAGTGGAGAATTCGGAGCATATCCGGCTGGAGCCGCTTCTGCTGATCCCTTTGCTTGAGAATGCACTGAAACATTCCGGCATCGGCCTTATAAAAGAATCATTTGCCAACGTATCAATCCGCCGGGAAGATGGGCGGCTTGCCTTTCATTTTATCAATTCAATGAGCCGGATACCTACAGGAGTAGATGTTGGCGGTTTTGGCATGCAAAACATACGAAAACGACTGGAACTGCAATATGGTAATCAATATTCACTCTCGGTTCATTCCACTGAGCAACAATTCAGCGTACTCCTTAAAATCCCTTCAATATGAGAATGACCTGCATGATCCTGGATGACGAATACCTGGCCATACAGGTATTGCAGGAATATGCTTCGCGCATGGAATGGCTGGATATTAAAAAAACGTTTACCAATCCTGTTCAGGCATTAGCCTGGCTTGAAGCCAATCCCGTGGATTTGCTGCTGCTGGATATACAAATGCCCTATATCGATGGAATTACATTGATAGAAAAAATTAAATCCCGGCCGCTTGTGGTTTTTACCACGGCCCGGCATGATTATGCCATCAGGGCCTTTGATCTTGATGTGGTAGACTACCTGGTAAAACCTGTTGCTTACGAACGATTCAAAAAAGCTATTGAAAAAGCCTATGATCATAGCCTGGTGAGGCAGAACAAAACTACCAATACCGAACACTTTCTTACGGTAAAATCAGAATACCGGTTGAACAAGATTGCATTCAAAGACATTATTTATATTGAAGGTTTGAATGAGTATGTGAAACTATATACAACAAACAAAACTCATATTACTCTTGCTTCCCTGAAAGATCTGGAAGTGGAATTGCATACATCTAATTTTATCCGTGTTCATAAGAGTTATATTGTAAATGCTGATTGTATTCTTTCTTTTTCATCAAGGGATATCCTGCTTCGTGGTAATAAAACTATTCCTGTAGGAAGATTGTATAAAAATGATTTCCTGGCGAAGATGAAATAAAGTTTATTTCATTTTTAAAAAAGCTCCGGTTGACCCGTTTTTTTCTATATAATAAATCCCCGGTGCCAGGTTGCCGATGGGATTATTACCTGATGAAAGTAAATGAAGGAAATTGCCTCTTGCGTCATATAATCGTACAGGCTGGTTATCACTACTGGTTACATAAATATGATCAGTGGCCAGGGTCGGCCGGACAGACAACACCTGCCTGCTGTCAACGCTTACCATCACTGTTGAGCTAAAGCTGAAACCACCATCCATATCGTTCTGGCGAAGACGGTAATAATGAATACCAGGCGATACGGAAATATGATTGAAAGAGTAAGAAGCAACAGTTGTCGAAATTCCTGAAGCAGGTACTAAAGACAATACGGTAAAATGTACTCCGTCTGTACTATGGAGAACAGTGAAATCGCGGCTGCCGGTTTCGCTGGCTGTAGACCAGCGAAGCTCTACCCTATTATTGATGAACTGGCCTTTGAACGATAAAAAATGAACGGGCAATACAACCGATTCGCCTTGGCCTAATGCAAACTGGGAAAACCCGGACATGTCAGTTCTTGTGACAACCGGAAAATCTGCTGATCCGCTGTTTGTGCCTGCTATTCCCTGGAAAACCCACGGATCGCCTTCACCGGAGCGTTTTACAATACGCAATAAAGTGGGGTTAGTAATGCCACTGATGTTTTCACCTGTAAGTTGTAACGAGTAAATGCCACCGGCCAATCCTTCGCTGGCAGTTGCCTGCCAATATACCGGGCAGATGCTATCGATTGTAACTCCACCATCAATCAATGGCAGGCCGGCTTGAACAGCAGCGGCGGAATCCAGGTGTTCAGCAGTCAGCAGACCAGGTGAAGAAGGAGCTGCTGTATAATCGATGGCCCATTCGCGGTAATCACCAGAGCTGGTGCCAAAGGGAAAAATCCTTAAACCGGCAGTAGCATCAATACGACGCGCGAGCTTACCCGTTACATACCCGCTTAGCCGTTCAATAGCCGGGTCGCCGGCTGATGATCCACCGGTGGATTGAGTAAGGGTCAGTAAATGGGATGTTGTGTTCAGGCTTCCCGTCAGTAGTTTCAGCACACCATTCACTGTACAGGGTGCCGCAAGGTATACTCCATTGTTATCATCGATGCTAAGATTCTGCAAGATTGTAGTACTGACAGGTAATTCATAACCGGTAGTGTCGCGGATAAAATTATTATACAGGATATTGATACGGCCGGCATAAGCGGGTGGCGACATAAGTTTGCCTGCGGTACGCACCAGTGTGGCATTATCGGCAATGTTCAGCTGGCCGCCATCTGTGATCAGCGTATCACTGAACAGGGTAAGCGTATCCGATACATGCACCTGTCCCTGTATTTTTTTTACGCCGTTGCCAGTACCAGCTACCGTAAGACGGTAATAATTCAATGGAGCAATCACCTGCTCAGTGCCTGGAATGCCTACATAGATCACCCGGCCTGTGCCTGCAATGAAACTGGATGGATCAGCAATATTGATATTACCTGCCAGAGTAAGCGTGCCGGAACCGGTAAAATTGATAAATGCATTGGGTGTGGCAGTAATGAGCGTACCAACAATATTAACAGCACTGTTGTTGATACGCAGCTCAGCCTGACGCGAAGCATTAATACCTGTTATGCTAAGCCCGCCAGCACTCGTAAAAATGCCACCACTTATATCCATTATTGTTTTACCCGGTGCAGCTGGTGCGCTGATAACAACCAGCCCTATCACTGTCATTGCGCCTTGTAACATCACTATACTGGAAGCGCCAGTGACACTGAGGGTTCCTGTGATATTCATGACTCCCTGGCTGATCTGCAAACCGGATGAAGCGCTCAGTGACACCCCATTGCTTACTGTGACAACTGATGTGTTAGTGTTAAGTTCCAGGCGGCTTCCGCTATTGATAGACAGTTGCCCGCATTGGGAATTACCAGTAACTGTTACAGTGTCTCCCCCACTGATGGTAACTGTATCGCCGGTAACCGGGTAACCCGTAGAACTGGTACCGGATTGCAGGGACCATATCAAAGGATCATTCCAATTACCGTTGGCAGTTGTGATAAAGACAGCTTGTGCAGTAGTAACAGCGGGAAAGAGGTATGCAATAAATAATATAAAGGATAGTCGGTACATACATTGTTTATTGATGTTATTCAATCGTTACAAAATACTCAACTGCTGAAGAAATGAAAAGGATGAACAACTATCTGAATAATAAAATCAGTGAACAGCAGAAATCTTTCT
>CBHEUU010000478.1:0-4205 GCA_965990355.1 uncultured Chitinophagaceae bacterium | reverse complement strand
ATATGAGATCGCATTGTCGCAGGCAACATTAAGCAAAGAAAAAGCTGAGAGGGAAAAAACTGAAGCGGAATTTAAAACCCAATTGGCAGAGCGGGAAATGGAAAAAGTAAAGGCTGAAAAGGAGCAGGAAATAAATGACCGGCGGCTTACTTTCTTTACCAATATCTCGCATGAGTTCAGGGCGCCGATCGGGCTGATCATAAACCCGGTAAAAAGTTTGTTACAAAGCCCGGATGCGAAAGCGAAAGTGAGGACCGAACTGGAAACTGTTTACCGGAATGCCCGCCGTTTGATCAGCCTGGTTGATCAGTTGTTACTGTTCCGGAAAGCAGAAGCGGGGGCAGACCGGCTCAGGGTTGTAAGCCTCGACATCTGTTTACTCGCCAATGAAGTGCTGCTGGCATTTGATCAGCAGGCAAGGGCTGCAAATATTGAATACAGTTTTGAGCGGCCGGCTGAAGCAGTAGAGATATATGCGGATCGTGAAAAGCTGGAGATCGTATTATATAATCTTATCTCAAATGCACTCAAGTATACACCGGCAGGTGGGAAGATCGTAGTGCAGGTGAAAGAGTCAGGCGATTCCGTGAATGTGATGGTGAGCGATACCGGTTATGGGATCCCTGCGGATATCGGTGAAAAATTATTCGACAGGTTTTACCAGGTCAGGAAAAAAGATACACCGGTTAAGCCCGGATTTGGCATTGGGCTCTTTCTTGTAAAACATTTTATTGAAGGAATGAAAGGCAGGGTCTGGTATAAAAGCGAAGAGGGCAGAGGCACCAGCTTTTATGTTGAACTGCAAAAAGGAAAAGCTCATTTTGATGAAGAAGATATTGTTGAAGAATTCACTCCGGCGCCCACGCTGTTGAATGAGCTGGTTGAAGATGCATCATTGAAGAATGAACCTGTTACCGTAACTGTTGAAAAGACAAAGTTGCAGTCGCTGCTGGATGAGAAGGCCTCGATGCTGGTAGTTGATGATGACAGCCAGATGAGGGATTATCTAGCCAGGTTGTTTGGCGATAAGTTTACAGTATATGTTGCAGACAATGCAACTGAAGGGTTGAAGCTGGCAAGTCAGCATGTGCCCGATATCATCATCAGTGATGTGAATATGGAAGGTATGAACGGCGTTCAGTTTTGTGCCGCTGTAAGGGAAGATTCTTCCCTGAGCCATATTCCTGTAATACTGTTGACCGGCGATGCTACCAACGAGACCAGGCTTGAAGGGCTCGAAGGCGGCGCTGATGATTATATCGTTAAACCATTTGACCAGGATATACTGCAGGCGAGGGTAACCAATATCCTGAAAAGCCGGACGACCCTCCAGAAATATTTTTATAACGAGATAACGCTTGGCAAGACCACTTATAAAGTAGCGCCGGAGTACCGCCGTTTCCTGGATAATTGTATCGCCATTGTGGAAGCAAACCTGGACGACCCGGAATTCAGCATAAAAGTGCTGGCTACTGAATTAAGGATGGGTCAATCCAGCCTCTACAAAAAAGTAAAATCGATCAGCGGGCAGTCGCCCAGCGCCTTTATCCGGTTTATCCGCCTGCGCAAAGTGGCGAAGCTGCTTGTTGAAACTGATTATAATATCAACGAAGCGGCATTTGAGGCCGGCTTCAATGATATGAAACATTTCAGGGAACAGTTTTTCCGGCTTTTCGGCATGAAGCCTTCCGAATATGTAAAGTCATTCAGAAAAGGGCACGGAGATCTATAAAGCTCAATGACGATAAGCCGTCTTCCATTGTCACCAAAGGGCACGGGGATCTATAAAGCTCAATGGTCATAAGCCGTCCTCCATTGTCACCCCGGACCTGGTTTAGTAAGCATGCTAGTTTAAAGGATATAAGATCCGGGGTCTCCACAGCGTTGAGGAGACCCCGGATCTTAACGAACTACAGTAGCCAGTGAACTTAACCAGGTCCGGGGTGACAATGGAAAAGATCCTGCTTATCGAGCATCACATAACCCGGCCATTGGCCAATGGCCATCGCTCAAATTAGTATTTACCGCCAGAATTCCTGATTTCCCCCCTTTAAAAACGATTTCCCCCCTCCTGAACCCTGGCTATGTTTTTAATATTACACATATTTTATCGCTACTTTGAATCCGCTATTCAAAGCAGCTAATTTATAATGATTGTTAATATGAAAAAATATCAGGACCGTTGCTGGAGGGTGCCAGGACTCCTGTTATTTATTTTCATCACCCGGGCTTTTGTAGAGCCTGCAATTGCCCAAACGACCACCAATCCGGCAGGGGTGGTTATCGTCACTCCAGTGGATAGCGGTTGGGCTGGCAATTCAATCAATGCAGTTGTTTTCCGGAAAAATTCACTGGTATCTCAAGGCGGCCTGCAGTTCATCAGCTTTTATGATGCGGAAGGCAATGTGGTTATCGGTAAAAGAAAAAACGGTGCGGGAAAATGGCAGCTTGCAAAGACCGGCTTCAAGGGAAATATTAAAGATGCGCATAATAGTATCAGCATCATGATCGATGGAAAAGGATATGTTCATCTCGCCTGGGATCATCATAATAACAAACTGAACTATAGCAGGAGCCGGAAGCCTTTATCGCTGGAGATGGGTGATAAAGAAGAGATGACCGGCAGGAACGAAAACAGTGTCAGCTACCCCGAAGTCTACAAGATGCCGGGCGGCGACCTGCTTTTTCTTTACCGGGACGGCGGATCGGGGAGAGGCAACCTTGTGATCAACAGGTACAGTATAAAAAGCAACACCTGGTCACGCATAGCGGATAACCTGATTGATGGTGAAGGCAAACGTAATGCCTACTGGCAATGTTATCTCGATAAAAAAGGCGTCTTCCATATTTCATGGGTATGGCGGGAAACGCCTGATGTGGCAAGCAATCATGACCTTTGTTATGCCCGTTCAAAAGATGGCGGCCAAACCTGGGAGCGATCAGATGACCAGCTTTATCAACTTCCCATCAATGCCTCTACTGCTGAATACATCTGCCGCATTCCACAAAAGAGTGAGCTGATCAACCAGACATCCATGTCGGCCAGCAATGCCGGCAATCCCATTATTGCCAGTTACTGGAAGGAGGCGAATGATACTGTGCCGCAATACCATATTGTATATAACTTAGGAGGCCAATGGAAAGTAGCCAGTACAGGTTTCCGCTCCACAGCATTTACGCTTAGCGGAACCGGAACGAAACGTATACCTGTTTCAAGACCACAGGTGATCTCCTGGCAAAAGAAAGGAAGAACGATAGTAGCGGTTATTTTCCGTGATGAAGAAAGACACAACAACGTATCAGTGGCGATGAACAGATCGTTGACCACTGGAGCATCCTGGGAGGTGTTTGATCTTTTGCATAATGATACCGGGGCATGGGAGCCTTCTTATGACAGTGAACTGTGGAAACAGAAACAACAGATCAACCTGTTCGTTCAACGGGTAGCGCAGGCCGATGCAGAAGGAATTGCTCCACTGCCACCGCAAATGATCAGCGTACTGGAATGGAACCCGGTCCGGCTTAAATAGTATGAAAAGATGAAAAAAGAAAGTGTAAAAATTATTGTTCTTGCATTGACTGTCCTTACCGGTTGTTCCGTTCAGAAAAACAACCGGCCTGCACGCAATGATGAAGCGAAGCAGGTAATGGATATCATTTATAAAGTAAATAACTACTGGCAAACGCAGCATCCGCAACCCGGCAGGGCTTTCTGGGATGAGGCGGCTTATCATACAGGTAATATGGAAACTTATTTCCTGACCAGTGATACCAGTTTCAGGAAGTATTCTGAACTATGGGCAGAACGCAATCAGTGGATGGGCGCTAAGTCGACCAATAAAGCAGAATGGAAATCAAGCTATGGAGAAAAAGATGATTATGTGTTATTCGGCGACTGGCAGATCTGTTTCCAGACATATATCGACCTGTACAATATCCATAAAGATGAAAAACGGATCGCCAGGGCGAAAGAAGTGATGGAATATGAAATGAGCACACCCCGAAAAGATTACTGGTGGTGGGCTGATGGACTTTATATGGTAATGCCCGTGATGACAAAACTATATAAGGTTACCGGCAACGAAAAATACCTTGAAAAGCTATATGAATACTTTGAGTATTCCAACAGCATTATGTATGATGCAGAGGAGGGTTTATACTACAGGGATGCCCGTTATGTGTATCCTAAACATCAATCGGTGAAT
>CBHEUU010000477.1:0-4215 GCA_965990355.1 uncultured Chitinophagaceae bacterium | reverse complement strand
AAAACGTATCCTGGTGGCAGGTCCGCTTGCTGCTGCTACAGGATATGCAACCAGCAGATATGGTCCTTCGAACAATCCGGTCATTTCCGTTCTTGAAGGAATAAAACAATTAGCCGGACCCGGTATTGAAATCGGGTATTCCAAAGGATGTGAAGTTACCAATGCTAATTGGCCGGAATCCGAAGTGATGGATACGCCTCTTTCAGGTCAGGAAGCTGACAGCATCCGGGAAGCTGCATCGGCAGCTGCAAACGCTGACATGATCATTGCTGTGTTGGGTGAGGATGAAAAATGTGTGGGAGAAAGTTTGTCGCGCACTTCGCTTGACCTGCCGGGAAGGCAGCAAAAACTTCTTGAAGCCTTATATGCTACAGGGAAACCTGTTGTGCTGGTATTAATTAACGGACGGCCGCTCACCATCAACTGGGCAGCGAAAAATATTCCTGCCATACTGGAAGCGTGGTTTCCGGGGCCACAAGGTGGTAAAGCTATTGCCGAAGCCTTGCTGGGTTATTATAATCCGGGCGGTAAATTGACGATGACATTTCCCAAATCGATCGGCCAGATAGAATTCAATTTTCCCTACAAACCGGGTTCACATGCCGGGCAATCCACTTCTGCAGACCCGAATGGATATGGAAAAACGCATGTGAACGGCGCCCTTTATCCCTTCGGGCATGGGTTAAGCTACACCAGCTTTGCATACAGCAACCTTCAGCTTAAACAGGATGCAAACCCTATAATAGTAAGTGCTGATATAACCAATACAGGCACTGTGAGGGGTGACGAAGTGGCGCAGTTATACCTGACGGATAAAGTAAGCAGTGTAACAACCTACGAAATGCAACTCCGGGGTTTTGAGCGGCTAAGTCTATTGCCGGGCGAAACGAAAACCGTCTGTTTCGAACTCCAACGAGATGGACTGGCTTTGATAAATAAGGAAATGAAATGGGTAGTGGAAGCGGGTGATTTTGAAATCAAAGTGGGGTCGTCATCCACGGATATCAGGCTAAGGAAAAGCTTCTCCATTAAATAAAACATAAGGCTATTATCCAATATTCAATACTTTAGGACTGTACTATTTCGCGCAAATCCCGGGTGACCGCTCCTATGTTAAAATAGCTTATTACTATGACAAATGCAGGAAATTAGTACAGAAAAAATGTCAGTTACTTGCATCAGCTGTATGAAAGTACTTATATCGCAACCCAATTAACAAACTGCTCCGGCGAAATCAGCTTGTGCCGGGCCATAACAAAACCGATTGCTATATGGAAAAGAACTTCTTTCCTGTACAGCCAGTGCCTTCCATGATCAAGGGCCGGCTGTATTTGCTTTTTTCAATGATCATATTTTTCTCCTCCTTTTCTTTATTACATGCACAGGATGTCAAGGAGAAGGAAACTGTAAAAAACAAGAAAGGTGAACCCGTGGAACAACGCATCCCGGTAAAGGGAACTGTAAAAAACATGAAAGGCGATCCTTTACAAGGTGTTACAGTGATGGAAAAGGGAAAGAAAAAGGGAGCTATTACAAATGCTATTGGTGAGTATGACGTGAGAGTATCTGATGAAAAGGCAACGCTCGTTTTTTCACTTGTTGGGCATATAGCCAGGGAAGAGGCTGTACCTGCAAATGGAAGACTGGATATCACGATGAGTGAAGGTACGCTCAACCTGGATGAAGTGATAGTAATCGGTTATGGTACGCAGCGCAAAAGGGATGTAACTGGTGCCATCACAAGTGTAGGCGCCAAACAACTCGAAGAACGCCAGGCGGTAAACCTTGCCGATGCTTTGCAAGGCCAGGCTGCAGGTTTGCTGGTAATTAATGATGCCGGTGAGCCGGGCGCAGAAGGCAGTGTAACCATCCGTGGCGGTTCTACATTTTCCAGTGCCGGCAATTCACCCCTGTATGTTGTTGATGGTGTGGTTGGTGCCAATGCAAGCAGCTTAAACCCTAACGATATCCAATCAATTGAGATCCTAAAAGACGCTGCTTCTTCAGCTATTTACGGATCACGTGCTGCAAACGGTGTAATTATTATCACTACAAAGCGTGGCCGGGATGGACGCCCCCGTATTGATTTCAGGGCGATGCAGGTATATGGAAAGCTGGCTCATAAATTACGTCAGGCTAATTCAACTGAAGTAAGACTCTTCAGAAATCTGCAGGCGGGTAACCTAAATGGCACCTCTGGTGGAAGCACTGATTCCCTGAACCCAGGCTTCAATGCAGACAATGATTACCAGGACGCGCTGACGCAAACTGCCAACAAGGGTCAGTATGATTTAAGTGTAAGCGGTGGAAGTAAAAACCTCAATTATTATAATTCTGAACAGTTGGGCAAAACAGATTCAGTTGCGTTCCAATATTGATTTTACACCCAACGAAAAATTCCGTTTCAGCACCCGCTTCCAGTTTGGTTATCGTTTCAGGAATGATATTAATGAAGGCAATACTATTAACCAGACCTTTCAGCGACCGACTAACTTTGCACTCTATCTTCCAGACGGAACACTTACGGGTTATATAAGTGGCCGCCGTAATCCTTTGACGGTTGCTTTATATGAAGTGAATGAAGATAAACGGTATGACGCTCAATTGTTCAGCGAAATACAATACAAAATCCTTAAGGGACTTTCATTCACTACCAACTTTACATTCAAGTATGCAAACCAGCATGATTTGTATTTCTCACCCAAAATTTTAAGTTCGAATACTCCACTTTCTAATAACGGAAGCGAAGGATTTTCAACCGGCACCGAGTGGCAATACCAGGCATATTTCAACTATGACAAAACCATAAAGGACCACAAGTTCTTTGCCCTTGCGGGGTTCAGTGCAGAGAAAGCGCAGAACAATAGCACCGAAACAGAAGCAAGGAACTATGCCAATGAAACGATCATTGCTATCAATTCGGCACAGGTGATACTGCCGGCAGAGTATAATGCAAGTGCCAACTCACTAGCATCTTTTTTCGGCAGGGCAGGTTATAGTTATAAAGGCCGCTATAGTGTTAATGGAACATTCCGCTACGATGGTTCTTCAAGATTTGGTAAAGAAAACAGTTGGGGTGGTTTTCCTTCAGTTGGTTTTGGATGGAGGGTATCTGACGAAAACTTTATGCAATGGAGTAAAGGATTCCTGGATGATGCGAAGTTCCGTGTGAGCTATGGGATCGTGGGAAATGAGCGGGTAGGTAACTACGACGCTATTCAACGCTATGGATTTGGAAGTTATTACTACAATGGTTTGTCAGGTGTGGCTTTTGGTACTTCATTCGGCAACCCGCAGTTATCGTGGGAAAGCCTTGTTCAAACCAATGTCGGTATTGATCTTGGTTTGTTGAAAGGACGTCTGAACATCGTTGCTGATTACTATGTAAAAACCACGAATGATCTTTTATATAACCGTCCATTACCCAGGGAAACCGGTTACCAGAATGTGAGGGTAAACCTCGGTTCATTTGAAACAAAAGGTTTCGAATTCCAGGTGGGCGCTATCCCGGTTTCTAAAAAAGATTATGATTGGAATATCATTGCCAACTTCTCCAAATATGTTGGCCGTGTTAAATCATTATACAATGGCGAATCTTTCCAAACAGGTAATGTGAGTGATGGAGGTAATGCAGGATGGATAATACGCGAAGGTGAAAAACTCGGTGATTTTTATGGCTGGAAAGCACTGGGAGTATATGCATATGATCAATCCAATGCTTACAACGAGAACTGGCAGATGCTGACGCCTAATTTTGATGGGAATGGAGTATTCACCGGATATTCTTTCGAAGGAAAACCTTATAGCGGGGTTGTAAACAGCCTCTATGGCAAAGGTGTGAAATTAAGAGGCGGCGATGTTATCTTCCAAAATCTTAATGGAGACAGTACGATCGATGATAATGACCGCATGGTCATTGGTAATGCCCAGCCCGATTTTTACGCAGCTTTGATCAATACATTCCGCTACAAACAATTCACTCTTTCTTTTACAGTAAATACTATGTGGGGGCATGAGATCTATAATAATGCGGCCCAGACTCTGGATAATTATGCAACTACTCACATTATTCCCAGGCCTGAAACTATTTACCGTGCCTGGAGAAAGCAGGGTGATGTAACTGATGTACCTGAAGTGGTAAGGAAAAACAATACCGGCAATTTCAGAATGAATACGAGGTTCCTTGAGAAAGGTTCCTTTATCAGGCTTTCTTAT
>CBHEUU010000476.1:0-4223 GCA_965990355.1 uncultured Chitinophagaceae bacterium | reverse complement strand
AATATCTACACCTATGCGATTCTTCAGCAAGCGTACATCTGTACCAAACTCATACGAAGAACTGATCTCTGGTTTCAGCTTCAGGTTAGCAAGGCTGCTGATCTCGCCATATATCTGCGCAGCTCCAAAAGGCTCGCTGCGGTTATATGTTTGCTGGAAAGAGAAAGGGTCTGTATCGTTGCCCACCTGCGCAAAGCTTGCACGGAGTTTCCAGAAACTTATTATAGACGGTACACGGATGATATCACTCATGATCGCACTTGCCGCAACAGAAGAGTAGAAATAAGAATTGACTTCTGTACCCAGCTCTTTCAGTTCATCTGGCAGAGTAAGGGCGCTGCTCCAGTCGTTACGGCCGGTGAAATCGAGAAACAGTTTATTCTTATACGCTATACCGGCAGAACCATACAAACTATTGATACGTTTTTCAATATTGTTTTGCTGGGCAACCAGTGCAATGCGTGAGTTGTTGAGGCTGTAGATGCCAGGAATATTCAACTGACCAGCCACCTGTTCATTAAAACGTGATTTCTGCCTCATCTGGTTACCACCCAATGTCGCATTGATCACGAAATCAGGACCGGCTTCTTTATTGAAAGAGAGAAGGAAATCGGAGTTGCGTTCTTCATTCACGATAGCCACTTCCCTGTATTCACCAAAAGGAAAGCGCTGAGTGCTGAATGCCCGTCTGTATTCCCTGCGCTCATTGCTCCAATCGGTAGCAGTACGCAACTGCAGATTCAGCCAGTTGGTAAACTCGTATTTAAGGTTCACGTTCCCGATGATCCTGTCATAATACTGACCGTTTGTATTTTCCATAACAGTCAGGTAAGGGTTATCGTGATAGTTATAGTTCCAGCTGTATTGTTTCTGGTTAGCAAGACTGTAAGGCCGCTGTCCATCCAGTCCATTCTGCCAGAGCCTTTTCATATCGCTTACTTTCACAGAAGCAGGCAACCAGCAGTTGAAAAGATACATGATGCTTTCTGTACCATAGCTAATGGAAGGACGGTTATCGCTTTCACTTTTGATATAGCTTACAAAAGTTCTGACAGATAATTTGGGAGTAAGATTATAACCACCGGAAACAGAAATGGTGTTTCGCAGCAGATCAGTATTTGGAACGATGCCTTTCTGGTTAAGATTCGTATAGCTTAAGCGGAAATCACCATCTTTATTCCCGCCTACCAGGGCTACGTTATTAGTGAATGTATTGCCGGTACGCAGAAAATTTTTCAGGTTATCCTTATCAGCAACCCAGGGAGTAGGTGTTATCACTGTACCAGGTGTATTCAGATCACCACCCGTGAAATCTGTAGGTTGGCCATTCAATGTACGCGGGCTATTGAACTGGGGAAACAATTGTCCTTTAAAAGCAGGACCCCATCCTTCATCCGTACCATCGGCCAGACCGCCACCACCGCCATTCACAAAAGCAAAATCACCACCGCTTCCATTTCCCTGACCATATACAGTTTGATATTCAGGTAATTTCAAAGCTGATTCAAAAGTAAGATTGCTGTTCACTTCCACGCCGATGCCTTTCTGGCGGCGTCCGCTTTTTGTTTTAATAAGGATAACGCCATTTGCTGCCCTTGAACCGTACAATGCAGCAGCAGCAGGGCCTTTCAGCACACTCATGCTTTCCACATCATCAGAATTGACAAAGCTGGCGCCATTGCCAAAATCCACTTCCAGGTTGCCTCTGCCCGAACCGCCACTGATGGCATTACTTATAGGAACTCCATCTACCACATACAAAGGCTGGTTCTTATTAATATCCACAGAGCGTTCACCGCGGATGGATACACGTGCTGAACCACCTACACCAGAAGGGCTACCCACAACTGTTACGCCTGCCACTTTACCGGCAAGTTGATTCACCACGTTTGTTTCGCGGGCTACTGTCAGGTCTTCACCTTTTACTTCCTGTATGGCGTAGCCCAGTTTTTTCTTATCTTTTTTAATACCAAGTGCTGTTACAACCACTTCACTGAGGTCTCTCACAGCAGCGGACAGTTCAATACGTGAAGCTTCGGAAGCTTTTACTTCCCGGCTGTCAAAACCAATGCTGCTGATAACAAGAATATCGTTATCACCGGCATTGATGCTGAAATCGCCATCATTGTTGGTCATTGTTTTTTTATCCGTGCCTTTCACTGTAACAGTGGCACCAGATACAGGTTGATTTTCTGCAGAAGAAACTTTACCGCTGATAGTTTTTTGTGCCATTACTATGTATGACACTGTGAGCAGTAAAAATGTTAGAATAATCTGGACAAAGCGGGGGTAGTTGGGATAGTGCATATCTCAATCAGTTTGGTTTGGTTGGTAGTTTTATGCGGCGAAATTGAGCTTGTAATGTGAACAGATTCTTAGGGGAAGATGATATAATGATTAAGAAAAGATAAACAGAATGGTTGTGCAGATGTTATGCACAGAACATGTTTATAAATTGTGCAGTTCCTGCTTATTTCAAACGGAGGGCCTGTAATATCTTCTGAAAGATCTCCGTGTTCTCGTATACACCAGTAAACAACTGCGATTGCGGGCCATAAGCAAAGACCGGAACAGGAACTGCTGTATGATCTTCTGTAGAGAATTGCCCGCTGATATAACCTTTATTATAATCGCCGCCGGTAAGTGTTAATCCACCGGTTTCATGATCGGCTGTTACGATCACCAGCGTTTCACCATTGCTGTCGGCAAATTCCATGGCTTTACCAATTACCTGGTCAAAGTCCATTACTTCAGTAACAACATAAGGCAGCTTATTGGCATGGCCACCATGATCTATTTGTGCGCCTTCAAGCATTAATAAGAATCCCTCTTTATTTTCACCCAGCAAACTAATCGCTTTGGCAAATGCCTGTTGCGCCCAGTCGCCCCTGCCTTGCAACATGGACAAGCCGGCTTTTTCTTCCGTTACCAGCCAGGGCTTTGACCAACCCTGTTGCACTTTATCAATGGAATTTACCCAGTTGAATTTATTGGCCAGTTTATTTTTTAATGTATCATTTACTTTATTTACTCCTTTACCCATCAGCAGATCTACAGGAGCTTGCAGGAGATCATTCAAAATCGCTTCACTATGGCTTCGTTCTGATTGATGTGCATAAAAATCTGCCGGTGTAGCGTCTGAAATATCACCGCTGGTAATAATGCCGGTTTTCATTTTCTTTTTCCGGATGACATCAGGCAATAACACCAATGCTTTGCCTGTATGGTCCACTCCTACTGCCCGGTTATTTGTTTTTACACCAGAAGAGATAGCAGTGGCACCTGGTGCAGAATCGGTGATATAATTGTCATACGAACTTGTTTTGGACAAACCCGTGAAATGCATATTGAACACGTTCAATGCACCTTTATTAGCGGTATAGCCGGCGTATAATTGTGGCAAGCCTGTTCCGTCACCGATCAGCACGATGATATTCTTTACCGGCTTGTTCTGTCCGTCATTGCGATAAGCCGGCTGATATAATTTATACTGTTCTTTTGCAGTATAGGTCCGGTCTGGCAGTTGCTTCAGGAATGTGCTGAGAGGTTTTACCTGGTCAGTATTAATATAATCCACTCCGAGCGACATAAAGCCATACCAGCTATTGATAATATCCGGAGCATTCCAGAACCGGACTTTTTTATTCAATGAATGTGCTTTGTCAATCACACTCTTCACAGCCAGTTGCTCCTTCTCCGGTATTTTTCCTTTTCCATTCCAGGAAGAATAATTGGCGAAATTATCGCTCAGCATCTCTATCCTTTCCAATTCTTTTGGAGTATATATATTCTTCAGATCGCCATCAAAATACACCCAGGAAGGATAGGAGCTGAATAAAGAAGGAGAAGGCCTGCTGCCGGTGATCACGATCCTGAGTGACGGATTATTAATAAGCAGAGGATACTGTTGTAATTTATTTACCAGTTTATCCAGAGACGACAATGCAGGTGATTTAATATCCACGAGCAATTGCAGCACTCTTTTATTGTCAGCAAAAACATATCCCTTATTATTATTGACGCATTTCTGCAATGGCTGGAGGTACAGTGAATCGAATGACCAGTTCCGTTTTAATTGTGAAGAATCATGTGCTACGATCAATTCATCTTTTACCAGGAATATATCCGCTTCTATTGAACCAAAACCTTCTTCCCAGGCCATCCAGAAAGGAAAATCTTTTTCGTAATCGTTGTGTGAGTGCGCATTACTGGTAGAATAACCC
>CBHEUU010000475.1:0-4229 GCA_965990355.1 uncultured Chitinophagaceae bacterium | reverse complement strand
ATAAGTTCAATACCTTTTGCCAATGCCCTTTCACAAAGCTGATTGATATGTCCTAATACAAGACTGTCCGGGTGTTTGTCATCACTGCAAAACATGATCTGGCCGGAATGATCATGCAACAAACCAACCAGTGCTTCAAAATTGCGGGCGGCACTTCCTTCACGGATCAGTATTTTCATTCCATACTTTAGCTTGTCCAGCGCTTCTTCTGCAGTAAAACATTCATGATCGGTGGATATACCGGCATCAATATATTGCTTGGCTTCATTACCTCTTAATCCGGGAGCATGGCCATCAACAGGTTTACCGAGACGATGGGCGGCAGCTATTTTTTTCATCACTTCTTCATCTTTGAAAAGCACGCCAGGAAAATTCATCATTTCACTGAGATAGCGGATCTCATCGCGTTGCAGGAGCTTTTCTACATCATTTGAATCAAGACTGGCACCAGCTGTTTCAAATACAGTAGCGGGAACGCAACTCGGTGCACCGAAGTTGAATTTGAAAGGAACGGTCCGTCCATTTTCAATCATGAACTCAACACCCTCCATGCCGCATACATTGGCGATCTCATGCGGATCGCTGATAGTGCCAACTGTTCCATGTACCACAGCCAGCCGCGCAAATTCAGAAGGAACAAGCATAGAGCTTTCGATATGGACATGACTGTCTATAAAGCCAGGAAGAATATAGCCGGGAGTCAGGAGTCCAAGGTCGGGAGTTTCTTCAATAGAGGTTATCCTGCCGTTCTCTACAGTGATTTTAGCCGGATAGATCTTTTCCTGGTGAACGTCGACAAGGTTAGCGGTTATGGAAAAAGAGGGCATAGCTGGTTTTTGAACAGCTAAGATAAGCTATGCTGGAAAAGGGAAGAAGGGAAAAGAGAGAGCCCGCCTGTTAAGCTTGTTTTACTTTAAAAGTGGCTTTTACTTTTTCTGCATGCGCAGTGTAAACAGCAGGAGCAGTCATCTTTCTTGTTCTTGCTTTCATAGTATCTATTGCGTCCGCTTCACTGGCAAACATGTTGTTGATATTAACAAGATTGGCTGCAAGTTTATCATACCGCTTGGTCATCAGCCAAACGAATATGTGGAGATAGTGTATGCCATCAAAGACCAGCACTTTGCGCTGGGCAAAATTGTCTTTGTTTTTCATGAACTCTACCGGGATCTCTGTATAGTGAAGGGCTGGGCGGAGATGGTGAACGGCGTGGTAACCATCATTCCAGCAGATATGGTTGTATTTGGTGTTGATGCAGTTGATAGTATTTTCTTCAGGATCGGCGGGATCAACAAAAGCATGTTGCGCCCAGTTGCCAAGCATCATTACAATGCGGGCGAATACAAAAGGAATGATAAAGATCCAAAGTGTAGCATGAAGATTTACAAAGCACATTCCAACGCAAAAAAGATAAAAGGAGATCTCACCATAGCTGAGGCGCATGTAAAACTTCTTTCTTTTTTTGGTAAAGAGATACATGAATGTATCGCGGAAGCCAAGGAAAAGAAAACGGGTAACATAAGCTATAAAACCCCTAAGGCTGTCGCGGCGGTAAGCGAGCGTACTGCTTGCATCATCAGGCATATTGTTCTCTACGTGGTGCATGGCCATGTGATGCACAAAATATGTTTCCGGTGTATGACCAAAGAATGGGCAAACTCCCCAGATGATCCAATGATAGATCCAGGTGTATTGCTTTTTAAACAGCTTCCGGTGACTGATGCAATGCAACATAAGACCGAAGCGGCCTTTGAAATACATCTGGGAAACGTAGAAGTAAGGTATGTAAGCCAACCACCAGTACCAGCCTTGAAGCAATGGAGTATACAATAGCAAAGCAACAGGGAGAACCAGGAGGTGAATGCCAGTGAGCAGATGAATAAATGGAAGGTCCCTTTTATCATTGATATAACGCAACCAGAAACGTTCGTAAGCGCTATATTTTTCCTTTGGTGTGTATACCGGATCAGTAATAGTGGTCAGAGCCTTCATTAAATATTTTATTCGGTTTTGGGGGCATGTGCCGCAAGCCTTATAAATAATTTACTAGTATTCAATAGTTTACTGGTTTAGCGGTACAAGTGGGCGTGAAAATACCATCTTTCCCTGAACTTGCAATGCTATATTATTTTTAAGGATATAGACTTTAAACGCCGGATGGGCGTGGATGTTACGTAGATGAAGGAGTTTATTTTGATAAAATCCCGTTTGTGAATTAGGATAATCCCGGATGTTCGATAGTGAAATCTTGTAATGTTTCCGAAGAATAACTGCATAGTGAAAAAGCCAGACAAATTACCTGATGATTTTTCATTTGCCATGCTGTAGTTCTCCTATGTGGATAAGAGGCGTTTGGCACGACTACTGCAAGTTAGGAGGAACCAAATCCGAAACTTATGAAAACAACAATTACCGTGAACGTGCTCATGATCTTGTTGTATTATTTCCTGTTGCAGTTGGTGCTTCCATTTTGAACGATGCAGGAACAGAAAGCCGGCAATTGCATTATCTATTCGCCAAGCAAATCAGGCCGTCTTTCTTTTGTACGCAACACCGATTGCTCATGCCGCCATTCTTCGATCTTTCTGTGATCGCCGCTCATAAGAATGTCGGGTACTTTCCAGCCACGGAAATCAACGGGGCGTGTATACACAGGCGGAGCAAGCAGATTATCCTGGAATGAATCGAATAGAGCAGAAGTTTCATCATTCAAAACACCGGGAAGCAAACGGCCAATACTGTCTACCAGCACAGCAGCAGGCAGTTCACCACCACTTAATACATAATCACCAATGGAGATTTCTTTGGTGACATAATGTGTTCTTATCCTTTCATCAATGCCTTTATAATGCCCGCAGATCAGCAACAGGTTTCCTTTCAGTGAAAGGGAGTTGGAAATTTTCTGGTTCAGTCTTTCACCATCGGGTGTGAGATAAATGATCTCATCATATTTTCTTTCTGCTGATAATTCTTCAATGGCTTTAGCAAGTGGTTCACACATCATCACCATGCCGGCGCCGCCGCCGTACTGGTAATCGTCTATCATGCCATATTCATTCACAGCCCATTTGCGCAGGGGATGCACAACCACGGTGAGCAGGCCTTTTTCCTGCGCACGCTTCATGATGCTATGTTCAAAAGGACTTTGCAGCAATTCCGGTAAAACGGAAAGGATATCTATTCGCATGCGGCAAAGATAAGGCTCAGTTGGTGCTTATCTCCACCACGGCCCTGCCTTCATTAGCGGAATTGTCTTTGGCGATCACCTGAATTTTATAAGCAATGCCAGCCTGGGCCTGGAAGGATTCTGTCAGTGTGTAAGTGGATGCTACCGGGTAGCGGTGGATATCGATCAGGAGAGAACCGGTTTGCATATCGGAAATGTGCACATGCACTTCAGAAAGCTTTTCGTTATCAGTCAGCTGACCATTGATGGCAACGGTTTGGCCGGGAGTGAATTGCTGGTTAGGAGTGGGAGAGCTGAGTGTAACCACCGGCGCTTCATTGTCGTTGCTGCTGCCGGAATTTTTTGAGCAGGCAAAGATGAAAACGAGGCTGAACAGGAGAAGGGCTTTCATGCGATGAAATTATGAAATATCAATCACCCAGAAAGCCATCGAGATCCCTTCGTTCCCGTTTTGTAGGGCGACCGATTTTACTTTGCCGTTTGCCGGTATGAAAACTGGCTGCCTGGTATTGCAATCGCTGCAGCTCTTCTTCCGGTGTAATGTCAAGATAATATTTGATTGCTTCAGTGTAGGCCACACGGTTGTGCAGGAGGCCCGTTACTTTAATCCTCCATCGCTTGGCTTCTGTTTTCACCTCGTATTCATCACCAATACTTACCTGTTTGGAAGCTTTGGCCTGTGATCCGTCAAATTTTACTTTGCCTGAATCACAGGCAGCTGCTGCCATGCTTCTTGTTTTGAAAAGACGGATGGCCCACAGGTATTTATCCAAACGAAGTTTCTCTTTTTCCATACCGCAAAGTTAAAAAGGAGGGAGGAAATATGATTTGCATAGGTAATCCCACAAAGACAACAAAGAGCACAAAGGGTTATTAAACCAATTTCTTTGTGTTCTTTATTGTCTTTGTGGGCCAAGATTACTCAGCAAAATATTTATGGAAATAAGGGATCGTTTCAATTCCCTTATAGTAATTCTCAATATTATACTTTTCATTCGGGCTGTGCAGGTTGTCATTATCCAGTCCAAAACCCATGAAGATG
>CBHEUU010000474.1:0-4236 GCA_965990355.1 uncultured Chitinophagaceae bacterium | reverse complement strand
ACTGAAATCGGCCATCGAAAATGCCGGTCTGAAGCCGGTTTTGCTGCTCAATACGCATGGTCATCTCGACCACGTATTCGGCAATAAATTCATATTTGAAACCTGGGGATTGATACCGCATATCCATGAAAAGGAAAAGCCGGTGCTTGACCGGGCGCCTGTCGCTGCTGACCGGTGGCAGTTGCCATTTGATCATTACGAAGGCGCCCTGGAATTCATCCCGGAAGACAAACCTGTTTTACTGGGTGACGAAAAACTGGAAGTGCTGTTCACTCCCGGCCATTCCCCCGGCAGCCTCTCTTTTTATTATGAGCCGGGCTCTTTTGTGATAGGAGGGGATGTGTTATTCAATGGCAGCATTGGCCGCACCGACCTGCCGGGCGGGGATTATGCTACCCTGATCAACAGTATTCAAACCAAATTTTTTACCCTGCCGGATAACACCAAAGTATATTCCGGCCATGGACCGGTGACGACAATCGGGTTGGAGAAAATGAATAATCCGTTTGTGAAAATGTATTAGTTCAGCGGTAAAGCAGTTTCCCTACAACAGGTAAATTCTGCAATTCTTTCCGTTCGATACGGACAATAAACCATGCGAATAAAAAGAGAAGCAGGGTGGCTGTGGCCAGGTTGAACAAGTGATTTGGCCAGATGCGTACCAACCCTAAATGCAAAAGGTAGATCAGTATTACCATCACGAGGTAGGCGATCAGTTTTTTGCGGGCATAAGGAACGGGATAATATTTCTGTCCCATTATATAACTCACGATCATCATGAACAGATAGCAGCAGAAAGTGGCAATAGCTGCACCGAGATAATGATATTTCGGGATCAGGATAATGTTCAGCACAATGGTTAATGCGGCACCGGCAAGAGTAATGGCAGCGCCCATCATGTTTTTATTGGAAAGTTTATACCAGATGCTGAGATTGTAATAAATACCCAGGAAGATATTACCCAATGCCAGTAAAGGAACAATTCCCAGTCCTTCTATCCAGGCGGGCTTATCAATAGCTTCAAAGAACCAGGCAAACACATCAATATAAAGACTGATAAAAAGGAACATGAAGCAGCAGGCGATCACAAAAAATTTCATCACCCGGGCATACACGCGTTGCGAATTTTCTTCACGGGAGCGATTGAAGAAAAACGGCTCTGCCGCCATTCGGAATGCCTGGATCATGATGGTGATCAAAACAGCCAGCCGGTAGATATTTCCAAAGATGGCCAGCTCATGTTTGGCCCGCAGTTCGGGCAGGTCAACCACGTGCTGATAAATAAGACGGCTGAGCATGTCATTCACCATGCCGCCCATACCAACAATCACCAATGGATAAGCATAGTGCATTACCTTCTTCCAGAGTGCCGAATCGAAACTGAAACGGATCTGGATAAACTCTTTTCTTAAAATAATAAAAGCAAGAATGCTGCCGCAGAGATTCCCGATCAGGTAATAACCGATACCGATGTCTTTATTATAAAACGTGCCCCAGAAAGACTCTTTGTTGGTTTGGACATATTTTGGAAGCAGTCCCAGGAAAATAATCACCACTGCAATATTCATCACCACGCCGGCGATCCTTGCAAAAGCATAACGTTTGGGCCGGTTCTCCTGGCGCAGCCGCGCAAAAGCAAGGGTAGAAAGTGCATCAAAGAAAATAATGCCGGCCATCCAGGTAATGTATTCAGGATGTTTTTCCAGGTTGGCCCATCTCGCAATCGGTCCTTTGCAAAGCAACAATACGGCCGTTAATAAAATAGTGGAAACGATCAGCGAAACGGAAAGTGTGTTGTATAGTTTTTTCTGATCCTGGTCCTGCGAAAAACGGAAATAAGCTGTTTCAAGTCCGTATGTGAACAGCACATTCAAAAACGGGATGATCGCATACACCTGGGTAAGATCAGCAGTTGTAGCCGGTTGGGCAAATAAAAGCGGCAGGGACAGGTTCATCAGGTAGCCAAGAAAACGGCTGGCTATTGTGGGAATACCATACCATAGGGTTTGACCTGCCAGTTTTTTAATGCCGCTCAAAAGGAAAGTTTAACAACAAATGTAAAATAATAACCCAATAAAACAGGTAAGTTCTATTTCAAACGACCCCTTCCCGTCTTTCCGCCTTACCGGGAAAATTGTATTTACCGTTTTTATTTTTTTACCGGTAAGGCGGGAAGACGGGAAAGGAAACCTTAACCAGTAAAATACTATTCCGGTTTGCTAAACCTTGTATCCTTCAAAAAACTTGAATCGGTAAGCGTCCGCAAAAACAGTGCAATATTGGTGGCTTCTGTGTTTGTAAGCGAAATGCCATTTGTAAGCAATGGATCGAGGCTGGGGCTTTGCTGCACACCAGTCCGGTAATGATTGAGGCATTGGCCCAGCGTGGCAAAACGCCCATCGTGCATATAATTGGAAGAAATATACACGTTGCGCAAGGTGGGAACTTTGAATTTCAGGGAATCTTCAGATAAATGTGTAATTCTCATCCGGCCATAATCATTCAATGCATTATCGACCGGCAGGCCGATGTTACGGAAGCTATAGTCGGTAAACATAGGCTCCGGGTGGCAGCTTGTGCAATGGGCCTGGAACAGTTCATAGCCGGATTGTTCGGTTGCAGTAAAAGAAGCTTCCCCTTTTTTGACGCGGTCATATTTTGAATTGGCGGAAGTCATATAGCCCGTAAACTGTGCCAGTGCTTTCAGCATATTTTCCGCGCTGATGAAGTCTGTACGGAAAACTTTTCTGAACATTTTTCTGTATTCTGCATCTTTTTGAAGCTTATCAATAACGCCATTGAATGATTCACCCATTTCAATATGCCCGTTGATTGGTTGGGCTGCTTCTGAAAAAAGCGTACTGAATTCTCCATCCCAGTGGTAGCTGTTTTGCCAGGCCAGGTTGAACAACACAGGCGCATTGCGCATTGTATGCGAACTGTACACCCCATGGCTACGGTCATGTTCATACGTTCCAAAAGCAGCGATCTGCTGGTGGCAGGAAGCACAGGGATGAAGGCTGTCCACGGAAAGCCGGCCATCATAAAACAATTTACGTCCCAGTTCAAAACCTTCCTTCGTCAATGGATTATCGGAGAAACGGTACAGCGGATCAGGAAACCCTTCCGGTATTTCCTGTGTTAAAAAAGTAAGATTATTAGGGTTATCATCTTTCTTGCAGGAGCCCAGCGCATACGAAATAGTGACAGCGGAAAGAATGATGGATAATATGGTGGACAAATGTTTCTTCATGATTCATGACCGTCGCGGTACTTCTGCCTCCCGGCTTTTATATCGGACTTTCTCTTCTTTGACTCCATCCGCCTTTCTTTTGCTGCTTTGCTGACTTTTGTGGCGATACGTGCCTTTTTCCTGGCAAGCGCCTGCTGTATCAGTTCGTTGATCTTTTGAACAGCTTCCTCTTTATTGGCCAGTTGGGTGCGGTGGATTTGTGCTTTCACCTGCAACAGGCCTTCTGCACTAATGCGGTTGGATAATTTTTCTGTAACAATGGCTTTCTGTTCTTCGCTAAGCAATAAAGAACCTGCTACCGGCAATGAAGCGATCACAGCCGTTTCCACTTTATTTACATTCTGACCTCCCTTGCCTCCGCTGCGCGTGGTTTGAAAGGAAATTTCTTTTCTGAAATCTATCATGGTCAATGGCCCGGGGCCAATATATTTGTGAGCGGGTAAAGATACAATTTATGCGGGCTGTAATACAAAGAGTGAAAAATGCAAGCGTTACGATTGAAGGGCGGCCGAAGTCTGCCATCCGCGATGGTCTACTTATATTGATGGGCGTGGAAGATGCAGACACTGCCGACGACGTCAGCTGGCTGAGCAGTAAAATCGTTAACCTGCGAATTTTTAATGATGAAAACGGGGTAATGAACCGGTCGGTGAAAGAAATAGATGGTGAGATCCTCCTGGTGAGCCAGTTCACGCTGCATGCATCAACAAAGAAAGGTAACCGTCCTTCTTATATCCGGGCCAGCAAGCCCGATCATGCGGTACCAATGTATGAAGCGATGATCAAACAACTTACTATTGATCTGGGAAAGAAAATCGGAACAGGAAGTTTTGGAGCAGATATGAAAGTTGAATTGCTGAATGATGGACCGGTGACGATTTGGATCGATACAAAAAACAGGGAATGAGGCAGGAATTAATTATTGTATACCTATTTTTTCGGAGTATACTTTTCCATCAACCAGTTGCAGGCGTATAAAGAAT
>CBHEUU010000473.1:0-4251 GCA_965990355.1 uncultured Chitinophagaceae bacterium | reverse complement strand
GCAAACACCAGCAATTCCTGCAGGTATTCAGCCGGAAGATCAAAGAAGTTGTCCGTTTCAATCTTAGGCACTACCAACACATGCCCTTCCCGCAAAGGGAATATATCAAGAAATGCAAAGAAATTTTCGTTTTCTGCAATCTTGTAACTGGGTATCTCACCGGCAATGATCTTTGAAAAAATAGTCATAATGCTTCTTTAATTATTAGAGCCCATAAACTTCATCAACTGTTTTACGTTAACAAAGTTAAGATTTACCTTAGTACCCGAAGCCAATACCCGCTACATGAAAAAAATTATACCTCTGCTGGCCTTTATTTATCTATTGCCTGTCTATTCTTATGCGCAGCAGGAAACCACCACTGATTCATCCCGTCTTTTAAGTGAAGTGACTGTGAGAGCTTTTGGCCAATACCGGAAACTGTCGGAAGCCGGTGTGCCGGTAAAAGTAATTGATTTCAATAACGGCGACCTGAATAATAAAACTTCCCTTGTCAATAGTTTTAATACCATTGCCGGAGTACGTATGGAAGAACGTTCACCCGGCAGCTACCGCATCAATATCCGTGGCAGTTCATTGCGCTCACCATTTGGTGTGCGCAATGTAAAAGTATACTGGAATGATATTCCTGTTACCGATCCTGGCGGCAACACCTATTTTAACCAGTTTGCCTGGAACAATTTTTCCAGTGTGGAGATATTCAAAGGACCAGCATCCAGTCTTTATGGCGCAGGTACTGGCGGTCTTATCCTGATCAATAATCTTGACCGCTGGCAACCTGGTGTTTCGCTGGATTATGTAACCGGCAGCAATAACCTGCAAAATGTTTTTGCTTCCGGCCGTTTCGGTAGTGGAGATAATAAAAATCAATTCACCTATGCACATAACCAAAATGATGGTTATCGTGATCAAAGTGCTATGCGCCGTGATAATTTTTCCTGGCTCTCTCAATTAAAGATTTCTGAAAAACAGGAATTAAGTGCAACTGTTCTTTTTACGGATATGAAATATCAAACACCCGGCGCTTTAACGCTTGCAGAGTTCAATGCCAATCCTAAAGCAGCACGGCCCGCAGCAGGTGGTTTCCCCAGCGCCGCAGGCGCCAAAGCCACTATTTATCAGAAGAACATACTGGCTGGTTTCACCAATCGCTATGAGATCAGCTCTTCCCTGCAAAATGCCACTACATTGTATGGTGCTTTCTCTCAAATTAAAAATCCCACTATCCGCAATTATGAGAGAAGAAATGAACCTTCCTATGGTGGAAGAACAACATTTACCTGGAAAAATAAAGAATGGCAACTGGCAGGCGGAACTGAATTCCAACAGGGATTTTTTAATACACAGGTTTCTAAAAACAGAAATGGTAATCCCGATACATTACAAACCAATGATGATATCAATTATAAAAACCTCAGCGTGTTCCTGCAAGCCGACTGGAGCCTGGAAGGGAAATGGTTTTTGCAGGGAGGGCTTAGCCTTAATAAAACCAATGTGGAGTTTTCAAGACTGAGCAGTTATCCTGTAGTAAAGCAACGCCGCTCTTATAAAAACGAGCTTGCTCCAAGATTAAGCCTCATGCGGAAAATAGGAAATGATCTTTCTTTATTTGCTACAGTATCAAGAGGTTTTTCCCCACCCACTGTCGCTGAATTATTACCATCAACAGGTGTGATCAGCACTGATCTTGAAGCAGAAGAAGGATGGAATTATGAAATGACAGCGCGTTATCGTTTATTTCATAATAAACTGCTTCTTGAAGCTACCGGATTTTATTTCAGGCTCGACAATGCACTTGTACAACGCAGGGATGCTGCCGGGGCTGATTTTTTTGTAAACGCAGGCAATGTAAAACAAAAGGGACTTGAAGTATATGCCAGTTATCTTGCTATGACAAAGCCTGGCGCTTTCATTGATCATTTCACCATTACCGGAGGCTACACTTACAATCATTTCCGTTATGGAAGTTTTATAAAAGGAACAGATGATTTTAGTGGTAAAAAAGTACCAAGCGTGCCTGCCGGTGCATTTTCTTTATGGGCAGATCTGCAAATGAAAAAGGGTTTCTATCTCAATGTCAATTACTATACAGCTTCAAAAATATTTTTGAATGATGCCAACACGGCTGCTGCCAGTGCTTATCATTTACTCGGTTGCCGTATCGGCTGGAAAAAAACAGGCACTCAAAAAATACGTTACAGCATTTATGCCGGTGCAGATAATTTACTGGATGAAGTGTATAGTTTAGGTAACGATATCAATGCTGCAGGAGGAAGATATTATAATGCAGCGCCTGCAAGAAATTATTATGCAGGGATCAGCTTTCAATTAAACGCAAAAAAATAAACCCTTCCGTTTAAGAAGGGTTTATTCAAAAACTAATAACTTATAACAGTTATACGCTGATCTTTTCAATCTTGAATTTGATGACCCCTGCAGGAGCCTGCACTTCTGCAATATCCCCTACTATTTTTCCCAACACACCTTTGCCAATGGGTGAGGTAATAGATATTTTGCTGGCTTTAAGGTCAGCTTCTTTCTCACTTACGATTTGATAAGTCACCTGTTTCTTGGTGTTGAGATTGGTAAGGGTCACTTTAGTAAGAATAGAGACTTTGCTGGTGTCGATATTGGACTCATCCAATACACGCACATTAGCCATAGACCCTTCCATAATGGCGATCTTGGATTCCAGCAATCCCTGGGCTTCTTTGGCTGCATCGTATTCTGCATTCTCTTTCAGGTCTCCCTTTTCCCTGGCTTCCGCGATGGCGCGGCTGGCAGCCGGCCGGTCTACAGATTTAAGACGTTGCAATTCCGCTTTCATCTGTTCCAGTGTTTCCTTGGTCACATACTGAATGTTACTCATGATTACCTCCTTAGGTATAAACGAAAAAAATAGCAACGCCTCAGTTTTTTAAGCTGAAGCGTTGCGGTATTAGTTCTACAAAAATAAGAAAGTATTACATATAAAATGCTAGGAAAGCCCTAATTTTTCCAGCACCACTTCTGTCATTTTCAGGAATGCTTCATGACTATACCCTGCAATATGTGGTGTAATGATCACATTAGGCTGGGCCAGCAGCCAGTCGAGATCGGCCTGCTCTTCCGGGTTATAAGTGCTGAGCTTTTCATTCTCCAGTACATCAAGGGCTGCCCCTTTTATCTTATTGTTTTTCAAAGCTTCAATCACGGCAGGCGTATCCACTGTTTTGCCCCGGGATGTGTTAAGGAAATAAGGTGATTGCTGCAGGGAATTAAAGAATTCGTGGCCGGCCAAATGAAAGGTTTCATCAGTCAAAGGCACATGCAGACTGATGATATCGGCATAACGGCTGATCTGTTCAAGATTAGCTTCCTTTATATAACCCCCTCCAAATCCGAATTTGTATTTGTCATACGCCAATATGGTCACATCAAAGGACTTCAACAATTTAGCAAAAGCCATTCCTGTGTTACCAAAACCAATCAGGCCAACTGTGCGGCCAGTCAGTTCGATCCCCCTGTTCTCATCTCTTTTCCAAAGGCCTTTCCTTACTTCTTCCAATGAAGAAGGGATTTTATTCATCAATCCCAGCAACAAACCCAGTGCATGTTCTGCCACTGCATTACGGTTGCCTTCAGGGCTGCTTACGCAGCGGATGCCTTTGCTTTCTGCATAAGGCACATCAATCAGTTCCATGCCACTGCCCAGCCGGCCGACCCATTTTAATGAACCTGCTTTATCAAGCAGGGGGCGGTCTACCTTGATGCGGGTGGTCAGGATCAGTCCCTCCACATCATGAACTGTTTCCGATAATTCTTCATAACTGATCTGTGGATTATATACTACTGCGTATCCTTTTTTTTCCAATACTTCCCGGAGATGGTCATGTGCTTTTCCCGTAATAATTACCTTCTTCATGTTGTATATTCCTGCTGTTATTTCATTTTAAAACTAAGCGATGCAAATTGCTCTACGCTCAGTTGCTCTGCTCTTTTATTAAACAATTCATCTTCCAGTACGGTTGCATCAAACAAACCTCTTACTGCATTCCGCAATGTTTTGCGGCGTTGGTTGAAAGCTGTTTTCACCAGTAAAAAGAATTCCTTCTCCGATTTCATAGGCGGCACATCTTTTCTTGGTACCATCCTGATCACACCGCTTTTTACTTTGGGAGGAGGATTGAAGCTTTGCTCGGACACATCAAACAAATATTCCACCTCAAAAAATGCCTGTACCAATACGCTCAGTACGCCATACACTTTATT
>CBHEUU010000472.1:0-4252 GCA_965990355.1 uncultured Chitinophagaceae bacterium | reverse complement strand
CATTGGAGATATATTTTTTTAACCGGGAAACATCTCCACTGTAATTGGATCCGTTCTCCCTGTCATACAGATGCACTTTTTTCCTGGAAGCGATAACGTTATAATCTTTCTCATCTCCACCACCAATCAGGCGGAGTTTTATTTTGGATGTTTTATTATTCAGCACAACACTATCCTTCCCATTCCCGATAAATACCCTTATCTCTTTCGTCAGGTCTGGTGTAAAAGTTTTATTCATCAGCTCATCTTCCAGTTCCCCGTCTTTGCTTATCTTATTTATGCGTACCGTAAGACCACCATCCGGCGCATCCTTGATCTCTACAAATTCATTTTTATCGCTAGTATGTATGTCTGCTACTTTCTGTACGAAATCATAATATTTCAGCATGGCTTCAGGCAGCTTATCCCTGCGCGATTTGAATTTACTCAGCAACACATCATGCCTCAAATCATAAGAAGGTTTGGGCAAACGAAGTAATCCTGCTTCCAGCACTGAATCCGTTACCTGGGAAACAAATTTATCGGCCTGCTTTTTCCATTCATTGCGGCTGAATTGCATTTCAGGATAAGCATTCACAAAACGGGTTTTGAACAATACCCATTTTACATGGCTGATGTTGGCGTCAAAATCGCGCAAGGTTGGTAACACAAATCCTGAAGATGCCAGCTTGGGAAATAATCCTTGGGTAAGGTGAATCACCTGGTCGCGGTCACGCGGCACTCCCAGATATTTTTTTGCTTTTCCTTTATCATCATCAAACCAACGCCATTGATCTTCATGCCGGTCCCAATCACCCAGCAATGCATCGAGCATGCGCGCACGAAGAAATTCTTTTGCATGAATGGAATTGTCATTATCCTTCTGCAAATTTTTCTTCATCTTTTCTGAGTTATCCGACTCTCCAAGTGGCTCCCTTTCTTCAAACAGTACCACCATATTGGAGAACACTCTTTCATAAATACCCAGGTTTTTATCGGGCGACAATACGCCGATAACAGGTTTGGCATGAGGTATATTCACTGCATTGGCAATCGGCGGCACAATCAGTGCAGAAAAAGGATGTTGCGCACTGGTCACATCATCCAGCCAATCCCTTGCAAAAGTGCCTCGAAGCTCTGGCGGCAGCAATGCATCCGGTATCTTCTCCACACTTCTTATCACCCATTCCTTACCCTGTGGATCTGCAAGACGCAATGATCTTGATTGCATGCCACCACCCAACTGAAGCGGTTTCAAACCTCCCTGCAATTCTGAAATGCGCAGCACTGGTAAACGTGTAGGTGCCGCCCATTCTTTGCGGTAGTTCTCACCAAAAAGAAAACGATGGAATTTACCGGGCTTATCATAAGAAGGATGAACCCTTATTGTCAGGCTGTCTTCCGTAATCACTTTACTGGCCAATTCTTCACTTGCTTTTACTGCTTCATAAGGAAGTGCATAACTGAAGGCCTGATGAATAGTGTCCTTATCATAAATATAATAAGTAAGCCGAAGGCTATTGTCCCGCAACTGGTCAACCGTTACATATCCCTGTGTTGCATCTGCAAACAATGAATGCCTTCCTTTTTTTGCAGTTGTACGTTTTGATCCTGCCCCGCTTACAATCTGTACCCGGTTATCCTTTATAAATTGCAAACCATGCTCATGCCCCGCCGTATAAACGATATTAGGAAAGTCTTTGAACACAGCACTCACCCGCTTGATCATGTCTTTGTATAAAGGGTGCTTGAGATCTTCCGGGTTGGAGAAAGTGGAACGCAGGATAGGATAAAGCGAACCCACCACCGGCAAGGGAATGTATAAATTCTTGTTGGCAACCGTCAATGGGAAAATATGATCTTTGATCGTGTACTTGCCACCATGCACGCCATAGCTCTGGAAAGGATGGTGTGATGCAAGAATGATCACTTTGTCCCTGTTGCGGTGACGCAATTCATCCAGTTTGGCCAGCACATCATCTTTCGATTTGCAATCGCATTCACCATCTGTATTGCCTTTATTGAAAGGAAACAACCACCATTCGCTGTCATAGGCAATCACCACCAATTTATCTGTAAGATTGATCGCTACAGGGTCAGGGCAGCCATTCGGTGGTATAAGCTTCAATAATGAATCACCCAACTCATCCAGGTATTGCCATTGGAATTTGATCTTGTCCAATCCCCGCGAACCTGTTTTATCCCAATCGTGATTGCCTGGTATAAAATATACCGGTGCGCCTTTTGCACGCATTGGTTCGTATTGCGAACGAAGTATGTCCGCTGTCTTCTGCACTTTTCCGCTTCCCGGTAATGCCATGCCACGCGGATAAATATTATCCCCCAGGTAAAATACGCTGGTCTTTCCTGTAAGGATATGCCCTGCAGCGTGCTGTAAAGCTTTTTGTTGTTCTTCAGTCATTTCTCCTGCATCGCCCACCAGGATAACACGATAACGGATACTATCCTGCGCATAAAGCAGCGAGGAAAAACATAATGCCAGTAAAACAGTTAATGATCTCATGATGCAGTTGATTTTTGAGTGCTATGGCTTCAATCTGGCAAACTTCAGGATATTACCCGCAGACAGGTCATCTCCTTCATTCGATATATACATATTCCCCGCCTTGTCGAAAGCAATTCCTTCTGGTTGGTTGAATATGTTTCCATCCAATGGATAAGCATTTTTTATTTTCCAGTTCTCATCCGCAATCACTAACAGCTTGTTGATCGCTGAAACCATAAACCATTCGTTGGTAATGGGATTCTTTGCAAATGCTGATGGACGGAAACCTTTTTTCACTTTTCCTGAAAATGGTTTGATGGATTCCACATCCACATTGAACTGGCCGGCAGGTTCAAGGCCGGCATCTGTCACCTGGTAGATATAACCGGTTACATTATCGTTATTGTCCACTTTGCAGTTTTTGCAAAGTATGTACAACCTGCCGGAACTTTCATCGCCAAACATGCCTTCATATTCTCCTTCAGGCAGAAGGCGGGGCCATTCCAGCACGCTGTCTATTTCTTCATATATGGCATCGCTGAACGGAAAGGAGTAAAGACTTCCATTGCTTTTTAATATCACTACCCTGTCGCGGAGGATAGACACATCTTCATAATCCCCGCTCTTTCCAAATTTTGCATTTAACTGCTTTTTATTACCCCAGGCCAACCGGAATAATCTTCCTTCTTCATCCTGTATGGCATAGATTGTATCGTTATTCCCTTTATTAAAACTGATGCCTGATATTTCCAGCAGGCTTTCCGGCATGGCAAATCTTTCCGGTTTTTCCAGGTTGTATTCCTTTGGTGTTTTTACTTTTTCTTCTTCTGCAGCACAACCCGCCAAACCTGCAGTTATCCAGAGGACTGCCACCAATATGATTATACGTTGATATATCATCTGTAATTTTTTTCTGTAACGGCTTCCGGTGTTTTACCAGCCAGCCAATGATAAATTGCTTCCTGTGAACGTATCAGTGGATATTCTCTCTCCACCGGTTGATTGGTTTGTGCAGCATCTATCCAAACAGCCTGCACATTATCTTCCAGTTGTAATGCGATCATTTGTTGAAGCTGCGCTTTCCATCGTGGATCATACACAGGGAAACAAACTTCAATGCGGCGATAGAGGTTCCTGTTCATCCAGTCAGCAGATCCCAGGTACACTTCTTCTTCTCCATTATTGTGAAAAATAAATACACGTCCATGTTCCAGGTACCTGTCAATGACCCTTTTGATAGTAATATGTTCGCTTTGCCCCGGCAGGCCTGGCACCAGGCGGCATATACCTCTCACCACAAGGTTGATCTTAACACCTGCATTGGATGCTTCGTACAGCTTATTGATCATTACCTCTTCTTCCAGGTTGTTGAGCTTGATCCTGATCGAAGCAGGTAGTCCTTCTTTTGCATGTTGTATTTCCCGGTCGATCAGTTCAAGAAATCTTTGCTGCAAATTGAACTGCGCCACCAACAGGTATTGAAAAGGTATGTGATCTCCGGGTTATGGTTTTTTTCTTTTGCTTAAAAAAGAAAACAGCATTTCCATTTCCTGCAACATTGGCTGAAATGCAGTGAGCAAAATATGATCAGTATAAAAACGTGCTGTTGATTCATTCAGATTGCCAGTGGCCAGCAAACCTGCAAGCGGATGAGTGGCATGCTTTCTTTTTATAAGAGCGATCTTGGCATGTACTTTCAATGCATTGCTGCTATAGATGATCTTTACACCGGCAGCTTTCATCTGTTTTGCCCAACGGATATTGTTC
>CBHEUU010000471.1:0-4253 GCA_965990355.1 uncultured Chitinophagaceae bacterium | reverse complement strand
GATAAGAGTTCCATAGGGTCTTCTCTGCGACCCCCTTTTTACACAATTTTTACTGCTTTCTATTCGTTTCTTTTAAAATTTAATAAACTATAAAAACGAACCCTTTATGCTATTCTTCAAATCGAAAAAAGGCCAGGTAGTTCTCAATTTTCTTTTCAGCTTCTTTGCTGCCGTGGTGATCTTCGCTGCCATGATGAAAATCCTTCACTGGCCGGGAGCTGACTACGCGATCATGGTGGGTCTTATCGCAGAAGCCATCGTGTTTCTGGTAATGGCCTTCCTGGTTCCTCCTCCCGAAGAACCACATTGGGAAAGATATTTTCCCGGGATTTCTCTTCACCCCGATCTGGATCCCAACTTCAAACCCACTCCGCTTTCACTCGGTGGTGGTAACTCAGGTAACCCTGCGCTGAACAAACTGGAAGACATGCTGCGTGATGCAGACATTACTCCGGCTAACCTGGGACGCCTGGGCGAAAACTTCAAAAAATTTGGTGGCACGGTAGATAAAATGGCTGATATCACTGATGTGGTGGCTGCTACCGGCGACTATACTACAAAAACAAAAGAAGCGGCTAATGCTCTGGGCACAATGAAAGATGCTTACCTGGGCGCTGCCAACAGCATCCAGCATTTCAACCAGGCCGCTGATGGTACCAAACAATTCCATGAGCAGGTTCAGGTGCTGACTAAAAACCTGTCTTCCCTGAACACTATTTATGAACTGGAATTACAGGATACCAACAACCATTTGAAAGCTATGAACAAATTCTACAGCAACCTTACAGAAGCTTCCAAAGCAATGCAGGGCAGCGTAGAAGATGCTCAAAAAGCAAAAGACCAAATTGCCTTACTGGCAAACAATCTGGGCCGCCTGAACAACGTTTATGGCAATATGCTAAGCGCAATGCAGGGTCGCAGCTAAACTAACGGTATAAGGGTTTCGTTTTATTAAAATCTACTATGATCCGTATCCCGTGATTTTTGATAGTCACCATATCTAATTTTTAAAACCAAGAATCGTCATGTCTTTACCTAAGGAGCCCAGGCAGAAAATGATCAACATGATGTATCTCGTGTTGACGGCCCTTTTGGCCCTCAACGTATCATCTGAGATCCTGAATGCCTTCAAAACGGTAAATAATAGTTTACAGAATACTAACAATACTGTAAACCAGTCAACACAGACTATCCTGGCTTCATTGGCTGAAAAGTCAACAGAACCTGCAACTGCTGAGAAAGCCAAAATCTGGCTTCCTAAAGCCAAACAGGTAGAAGCCTATTCAAAAGATGTATACAATTTTATCCAGGGATTGAAAGACAGGATCATTACGGAAGCCAATGGCGACCCAAAAGATCCTACCAAGAAGTTCAAAGAGGATAACCTTGATATTCCTACTCACGTAATGGTTGAGAAAGGACAAGGCAAAGCCCTCTATGACATGTTGGCGAAATACAAAACCGATGTTCTCGGTGTCGATCCCGCAGTTAAAGCAGAGTTTGAAAAAACACTGCAGATTGATCTGACCAAACCAAAAACAGAAGCAAAAGGCAACAACACCTGGGAAGCAGCATACTTCCGTATGGTTCCCACGGTAGCTGCCCTGACCATCCTGAGCAAATTTCAGAATGATATCAGGACTTCTGAGAACAAAATAATAGCTTATTGCCACGAGCAAGTAGGTAAAGTAACCGTAAGGTTCGATACTTATGCAGCTATCATTGGCCAAAGCTCTAACTATGTAATGCCTGGCCAGGAGATCGAGATCACTGCCGGCGTGGGTGCCTTCAGTAAAGCTGCGCAACCTACTATCGTGATCGGTGGCAAAACAGTGCCTATCGGCGAAGACGGAGCTGCTCACCTGAAAGTGCCTACTGCAGGTATCGGTGACCACTCTATCCCTGTTACGATCAATTACCTCGACCAGGATGGTAAACAACAAAGCATCAAAAAAGACGTTCCATATACTGTAGGTCAATCGAGCGCATCAATTGCCCTGGATGAAATGAACGTTCTTTATATCGGCTATGACAACATAGTTTCTATCGCCGCAAGCGGTGGTGGAGACGATAAAGTTCAGGTTAGTATTTCCGGCGGTGGCGGCAACCTGCAAAAGCTGGGTGGTGGTCACTACATCGCTAAAGTGAACAGCGTAACCGATGATTGTAAAATAACCGTATCAGTAGACGGTAAAGTTGCTGGTGTATCTCAATTCCGTGTGCGTACCATTCCTCAGCCAGTAGGTACTGTTGGTGGTTATGCGAGCGGTGAGAACATTCCTGCCGGTGCCTTTAAAGCTCAAACCGGTGTGGGTGCTTACATCAAAGACTTCCCGCTTAACCTGAAATATGCAGTAACCAGTTTCACTCTCACTGCCGATAACGCAGAAGGTGATATCGATGAAGCTGCTTGTACCGGTAACCTTTGGAGCCCTAAAGCTCAAAGCATGATCCGGAACCTGGGAGCAGGAAGAACTGTAACGATTGATAATATCCGCGCTACAGGACCTGATGGCAGAAGCCAAAAGCTGCCTTCACTTGTGTACTATATTAAATAAACTAATGAAGATGAAAAGCATTGTTGTAAAGAGTTGTTTGCTGATGGCCTTTGGCGCCCTGGTGGTAGCTGATGCAAGTGCACAGCGCACCGGCCGCAGAAGGACCGGTAATCCTCCCGCAAACCAGCAAACCCAGCAGCAGGAGACACAGCAGAATAACACTGCTCCGCCTTCCAATTATAATCCTTATGGCAATATTCCTATTGTCGTAGACTCTTCTGGTGTGTCTGACACAACAGTAAAGAAATCGCTGCGCAATGACAATGCTTATGATAAAAGCAGTGTGAATGCCCGTACTCCACTGGACTATGAGCACCTGAGAGCCGATGACGCCCTTTTTGCCGAAAAAGTATGGAGGGAACTGGATCTTCGTGAAAAAATGAACCAGCCTTTCCGCTACGAAGCTGAAAGCGATAACGGCAGCCAGATGTTCATCAATATGCTGTTGAAAGCAGTTAAGTCCGGACAGGTAACAGCGTTTGCTGATGACAGGTTCACTACTCCTGTTACCGGAGGAGAGCTTGAGCAAATGACCACCGGTACTGCTGACACTGTTCCCCAGGTTGATCCCAACGATCCCAGCAAAGTAGTACGCTATGTTGTTACACGCGCCAGCTTTGATGGAAAATCAGTAGTCAAACTCAGGATCAAAGAAGAGTGGGTATTTGACCGCGAAGCCAGCCGCCTGTTTTGCAGGATTCTCGGAGTCGCTCCGCTGAAAACATTATACTTCCCTAATGGACAGGAACGCCCGGGTAGTTCACCAATGTTCTGGGTTTATTATCCAGACCTCCGCCCGATCCTGACCAAGTACGAAGTTTATAACCCCAAAAACATGGGTAATAGCCGGATGACATGGGAAGAATTGTTTGAAAGCAGAATGTTCAGCAGCTATATTGTTAAGTCAACACTCGACAATGCAGCTAACCGCAACATCAGGACTTATATCAAAGATCCGATCCTTGCATTGCTGGAAGGTGAAGCAATCAAAGAGAAAATTTTTAACTACGAACAAGACCTTTGGTCATACTAATGGTCATTAGTATAAGATTTTTATATCTAATAAAAGAGCCCCTTTACAGGGGCTTTTTTAATATCCAAAGAATTCATTTATAATTAATTAAAAAAACTTTTAAAAAACGTAAAAGTCCTGTAGGAAAATAGCAGAAATGTTGTATTTTCGTTTCGGTTTTTCATAGGATATTGGATTTTAAAAACGGGGCTGGATTTCTATCCTGGCCCCATTTTTTTTGCATTTATCACAGACATATTACGAGGTAATACTCCGTTGATACGAATCAATATCTGCAGTGATTACTGTTTGTTGAAATAAGCATGAATGATAGCAGCTTTAGCTTTGCCTGCTACCGCTGCAATTTCTTCCAATCCTTTTTCCCTGATATTTTTTACTGATCGGAATTCTTTCAGCAAAATGTCTGCAGTGGCTTTTCCAATGCCGGGAATATCTTCCAGTTCGTTTTTAAAAGTACCCTTGCTTCTTTTCTGCCGGTGAAAAGTGATTCCAAAACGATGCACTTCATCGCGTATACGCCTTACCAGCTTCAGGCTTTCACTATTATAAGGCAGTTTAAGCGATTCCTGTTCGCCTGCAAAAAACAATTCCTCTTCATTTTTAGCCAGTCCGACCAGCGTAGTTTGACCTGTCAAACCCAGCTCTGCCATAGCTTCCAATGC
>CBHEUU010000470.1:0-4258 GCA_965990355.1 uncultured Chitinophagaceae bacterium | reverse complement strand
TTGCCGCTGGTAAACTTCCACGATCTTGGTCACCATGCGGTCGAGAAAATATTTATCGTGGCTTACGATCACTACAGATCCCTGGTAATGCAAGAGGTATTTTTCCAGCCATTCAATGGAAGGAAGATCAAGGTGGTTGGTCGGTTCATCCAGTAAAAGAAGGTCGGGCGCCTGCAGGATCATTTTTGCCAGCAATACACGCATCCGCCAGCCACCACTGAATTCTTTATAGGGGCGTTGCAGGTCCGCATTGGAAAAACCCAATCCCTGCAACACTTCTTCCGTGCGGTGATGGATATCATAACCTCCGAGCGTTTCTAACTCGTGTAGTTTATCCGAATACTCATGCAATATCTTTTCATCCCCGGTCTTTTCCAGTTCTTTTCCGAGTTCTTCTATTTCCTTTTCCAGTCGCAGCACTTTTTCAAAAGCGCTCAGTGCCACCTGGTGGATGGATTCATTGGTATCAAAACTCAAAAGGTCCTGGTGCAGGTAACCAATGGTAGTGGTCCTGCTTCTTTCCACGGTGCCGGCGGAAGGGCTGTATTGCCCCACCAGCAATTTCAACAGGGTAGATTTCCCTGTACCATTATAACCGATCAAACCGATCCTTTCTCCCGGTTGGATATGCCAGGTGGCATCATCCAGAATGACCCTTGCTCCAAATTCGAACGTAACGTTTTGTAATCCTGCTAACATGTTAAAAAATAATTCGCAAAAATAAAGAATTCCACCTTGCCCGCCCGGCTATTATCTTTGTTGAAACGGTTATTCGATGAAAAAAGTTTTCCTGACCCTGCTCGTGCTTATACTGATTGCAGTAGGTTATTTGCTTTGGCTGTTTAAATTCCGTTCCGGTTCAAGGGGACCGAAAGGGCCTGAGCCTGTTCCTTTAACAGTGAGCAAGCACAGCAACGCATTCAATCAATCCATTCAAACCATGCTTACTGCCTATTACTCATTGGCAGAAGGGCTTGTACAATGGGATACTGTGTCGGTATCAAAGTATAGCCAGGAGCTGAAAACAGCACTCGACAGCGTTAAGATCGAAGAACTGCGGAAAGATACCACCGGCATTTATGAATCTGCCCTCGATCCATTGGGCAATGCGCGTTCAGAAGCCACCAATATAATCGCCAATCCAACACTCGCAGCAAAAAGAACGGCTTTTAATGCATTGTCCGAAAATCTGCGGCTCCTTTTTATCATCTCCCGTTACGACAGGGAAAAGATCTACTGGCAGGAATGCCCTATGGCTTTTGGGGAAGATCAGCCCGGTTACTGGCTTAGCCGCAACGATTCCGTGCGGAATCCCTACCTGGGCACCAGCCATCCGCAATACAAAGCGACCATGCTGAATTGCGGAGGGCCGAAGGATACGATTAATTTTATGGGGAAGTAGTGATGCGCGATAAGCAGGATTTTTTCAATTGTCACCCCGGACCTGGTGCAGTAAACGTTCAAGTTTAAAGAATATAAGATCCGGGGTCTCCCAGCGCTGCACTCGTTTCAAATCAATAAGTCTTACTGCTTAGAAAATACTGCAGACATGAGAGACTCCGGATCTTAATGAACTACAGTCGCAAGCTAACTAAATCTGGTCCGGGGTGACAATTGAAAAAATCCTGCTTATCGCGCATCACGTATCCCGTCCGCTCCTCAAAAAAATCCCCTCCCACAGAAAGTTTTTTTCCCTGATCACCGTCTAAGTCGTGTTTTACTTATCTTTCACACTTATTCAAAATCAATTTAACATGAGAAGATTAACTGCTTTGTTGTCTTTATTGTTTATCGGACAACTATTGTCAGCCCAGGAAAAGCTGAACATGGATGTCATTAATAAGATCAAAAAAGAAGGGTCAGCCAATTCCCAGGTAATGGACATTGCTTTTCACCTTACAGATGCGAATGGTCCAAGGCTGGCTGGTTCTCCCGGCTACACCAAAGCCGCTAACTGGGCAAAAGAAACCCTCGCAAAATGGGGACTGACAGGTGCTGCACTCGAGCCCTGGGGCGAATTTGGAAAAGGATGGGAATTGAAGAAAAGCTATGTGGCAATGACAGCTCCTTATTACAAACCAATGATCGCTTATCCTAAAACCTGGACAAAAAGTACTTCAGGCTTAAAGAATGCAGAGGTTCTGTTGATCGAAGCAAAAGATTCTGTTGGTTTATTGCAATACCAGGGAAAAATGAAAGGTAAAGTTCTGGTGATTTACCGCAATGATACATTAAGGCAAACATTTAAAGCAGATGCCGCTCGTTATACAGATGAAGAGCTGGATAAAATGGCGGCTGCAGAACCACAGGCTCAACGCCGTCCTGCTGCTCCTGCAGATACAGCAGCGGCACGCCGCATGCGTGAGCAGTTTGCACGTAACCAGGGCCCTGCACAATTGATGAACGTATTAAAAGCAATGGCTGATAAAGAAGGCGCAGTAGCGGTTCTTAGCAGCAGCCCACGTGGTCATGATGGTACTTTGTTTGTACAGGGAGGCGGAAGCTACGCTGTCGGTTCTCCTGAAAACTTCCTCGACATCATGGTTACTGCTGAAGACTATGGAACTATCTGCCGCCTGGTAAAAAAAGGTGTTCCTGTAAAATTGGATGTGGATGTAAAATCTGAGTTCAACGAAAAAGATACCAAAGGATATAATGTAGTGGCTGAAATAAAAGGTACTGATCCTGCATTGAAAGATGAGATCGTAATGCTGGGCGGACACCTGGATAGCTGGCAATCTGCAACCGGTGCTACCGATAATGCTGCAGGCAGCGCAGTAATGCTGGAAGCAGTACGCATTTTGAAAAGCCTCAACATTCAACCACGCCGTACCATCCGTATCGCATTATGGGGTGGGGAAGAAGAAGGCCTGCTGGGTTCAAGAGGTTATGTAAAAAATCACTTTGCAGATCCTGCTACAATGGAACTGAAACCAGAGCACGCAAAATTCTCTTCTTATTTCAATATTGATAATGGTACCGGTAAAGTAAGAGGTATCTATCTCCAGGGAAATGATAAAGTGAAAGACATCTTTGCACAATGGCTGGTGCCATTCAATGATATGGGTGCAAAATGGATCACTATTTCCAATACAGGTGGTACCGATCACCAGTCCTTTGATGCAGTAGGTCTGCCAGGCTTCCAGTTCATCCAGGACCCGATTGAGTACAATACCCGCACTCACCATACCAATATGGATTCTTACGATCACCTGATCCCTGAAGATCTTCAGCAGATCTCTGTTATCGTTGCTTCATTTGTTTATAATGCTGCTATGAGAGATGAGAAACTGCCAAGGAAAGAACTTCCTCAACCAAGAGGCAACCAACGTGGATTCTGATTTACGATCTGACGTTTTCATTAAAGCGAAAGCCTTTACGATATCGTAAAGGCTTTCGCTTTAATGAAATTTAAACTTAATTATTTAATTGTTCCCAGTGGAAACAGCACACCCACATTCACTCCGATATTCCTGTTCTTCGCATTTGCTGCTGATGATGCCATATCAGTCAAACCATGATAATAGGCAATATCCGCATTCAGCCAGGTAGCTTTTGCTATACGGTAGTTCACGCCGGCTGCACCGGTAAGACCGAAATCAAAACTCTCTGCAAGGTCTTTTGTTTTTACGGTAGAAACCACGCGTCCGTCAGCATGTTGTTTTGTTTCACCACCAACTAAAAAACCAAAAGAAGGACCGACGGATACTTTAGGACGTAACCTGTTGCCATAATCACCAAAGAAATAAATACCCTGTAATGGTACACGGATATAATTGGCACGCATTACTGTTTTGTTGTCCTTATCAAGTCCCAAAGTTTCCCCTTCACTGGAAAATTTTACATCGGCACTAACGCCCCAGTGGCTTACAAAACTGTAGACTAATTTTCCCCCTATGTTGTAAGATGAATGGAATTTTCCATTCAATGCCCCATTGTCGGAGCTTGTCCAGCTATGTCCAAAACCTGCTGTAGGACCAAGAGATAGATTCTGCGCGTGTATAGCTGTAGCAGATACTGCCACAACTAATACGATCATGAATTTTTTCATAATACGTGATTTTATATTCACTATTATAAAAAAACCATGCCAGAGGAGATGTATTAACTAATGAACGTTTACTTTGGTGGTTGATAAATAAATCGCACCAATGCATTCTTCTTTTCATCCGATGTAAGAAAAAGCTGGTAACGTTTATCACCTGCATTGATGATCATCAGTGCTGTGTTGGGAGGAATGGAGCCAAGATTTTCTCCA
>CBHEUU010000469.1:0-4273 GCA_965990355.1 uncultured Chitinophagaceae bacterium | reverse complement strand
AATTGCCTGTCCGTTCAGCCCAGGGCAGGGTAGAAGATACTGAACTGAAATAACCTCCGAAAGGACAACCACGCATGCATAAATTTCTCGATTGACATCGTGCTCTGCCTTGCTGTGTATGGATTTCCTTAGGTTCTGTTACATGCGCCCAGCGTCCCTGTACAAGATAGCGGCCAAAATGATCTTTGATGGTTTTCTGCATGTGCTTCTCTACGCAATTCAAATCAAATGGCGGAAGGAATTCACCATCGGGCATTGATTCCAATCCATCTTTGTTGCCACATACGCCGATAAACTTTTCTACATGCGAATACCAGGGCGCAATGTCATCATATCCTATGGGCCAGTTCATACCATATCCCAATCGCTCCGGAGCAGTAAATTCAAAAGGGCTCCAACGCTGACAGGCACGTCCCCATGTCAATGATTTGCCGCCTACCTGGTAGCCCCGCACCCAATTGAAAGGTTTCTCCTGCACATAAGGATGATCATTATCTTTTATAAAAAAATGGGCGGTGTCTTCGCCAAAACCAGCAGCTCTTGTGATCAGCGGATTGGCATCCAGAAATTCTTTCGTCATCCTGTTACTATGCGGGAATTCCCAGGGAGCTTTGTTGGCAGTAGGGTAATCTTTATTATGCACCACATTTCTTCCCCGCTCCAATACCAATGTTTTTAATCCCAGTTCACATAATTCTTTAGCTGCCCATCCGCCACTGATACCTGAGCCAATGACAATGGCGTCAAAACTGTTTTGCTGTACACCTTTTGTATTGAGGTTTACTTTTAATGAATCGTCTGGCATGCAATGTTTTTTAAAAGTGACTGGCGTATTTGAAATTAAGTATTTCGGGAGACATTCAGGAAAAACTTCTGTTCACATCGGCTCAAAGAATGCCACTTTCTCATTGATCAGCGCCACTCCCTCATTTCCCGTTCTCCCTGAACCCGATCTCAACGTAATTTATTGTAAACACCAATTATGAAACTTCTGCCCCCAATTTTATTTGCGCTGATCCTTGTCAGTTTTTTTACCCAATGTAAAAAAGGAAATACTCCGCAACAACCCGGGAATGACAATGATACCCTTGCATTAGGCAATTATATTATCCGGACAAAATACATGTGTGATGGCAAGGCTTTTGTTCTCGGGTCATTCTCCAATCGCGAGTTCATTAAGTGGGAACCGCATACACCCGAAGAGATAAAAGGGATAAAGGATGACAAGCCTTATACTTCGAATACTTATATATGGACAGTTGGTAAAGCACTAACGTCGGGTCCGGCAACACAAATGCCAGCCCCTCCCAGCGGCTCTAATTCCGGATGGAGAAGAGTATTCAGCATATATCAGAAAGCACCGGATGAAACCAATTGGTATTTAGAGACGATAGGCAAAGGTCCGTATGAAGACAATACAGGGTTGGGCATAGGCCCTTCATACAGCGTGATCCTGTCCTCTTTTTCCGACGAAGATTTACCGAATGTAAATATTCCGATGAGTTATTTTTCAGTTACCGACAGCACAGGCAGGCTTACTGCATACGGAGAACCATACTGGTGGTATTTTTCATTGCCAACCGATCCCGATGATATATGTGATGATTATAATTCTGCAGTAATATGGAGGAACAGCTGGGTTTGCCCCAATACTACCGTTATAGGCGATGCCTGGAAATGGGACGCTTGTGCGATAAGCCAGTTAGTGTTTGAAAAAGTGGATTAAGCTTCGCAAAATATGATTCTTCACCTTACAATTGATAATTATGAAATTACTCTTTATTACTGTGGTACTTATTGTTATTAGTGTATGTACGGCAAATGCCCAGCAACCCGTATTGAAAAAATCCAGCGCTGAGGCGGTAAAAGCCATTCAATCCTGCCGTATTACAGGGTCAATTACACATTCTAAAACGATTACAGAAAATGATTTTATAAATAAAATAAAAGCCAACGCAAAACTGTTTAGCTATAAAATAGTAAACGGACAAATGACAGACAAGCAATCCGTTACTATTACCAGTATCAAAGTTGTAAATGCCACCCGCAACGATTCTCGTAATTATATGTACACTTATCAAATCGATGCCGTTCTTCCTTTTGACCAGCCTATTGATGTTGAAATAACCGAGTGGGAGTTTGAGTCCACCAAGCTGATTGTTTTTGAAAAAACAAGCCCGAATGAATATGCAACATTTTCTTTCAATGATAAAGTTCATGCCGGTTTTGATTTTAAAGGGAGATTTGAGCCTCATCCACACTAACCAGTTGTTTGCTGAAGCTTAATGATAAAATAAAGATTCTTCTTTCCATTTTATACCCAAAGCCATTACCTTTCAGCGCTTTTACCTGGTAATAAAATGGTTATCACAGAACTAACTGATATAGCACTGCTGCAAAGCATCGGCCAGGAAGATGGTCAGGCCTTCAGGCAATTGTTTGAGCGGTATTGGGAGTTGCTGTACCAGATTGCGGCAAAGAAAACAGGAGATCCACAAGGTGCTGAAGATATGGTGCAGGATCTCTTTATAGAATTGTGGCGAAAAAAAGAACCTGTTCAGCTTACATCATCTCTTAGGACCTATCTCATTTCCTGCATATACTTAAAGGTCTTTAATTATTTCCGGCAAAAAGGATTCAGGGAAAAGCATTATGCTGAATTTGCCCGGTATGCTAATCAACACATCCCGGATGGTTTAAACAGTGAGGCATTTGAAACAGAGTATGGGAAATTGCAGGAGGTGATCGACCAGGCAGTTGCCCTGATGCCTCCGCAAATGCAGGCTGTTTTTTCTTTGAAACATTACGAAAATGAAACTGTTGCTTCTATTGCAGAGCAATTGAATATATCTACAGAAACAGTAAAATCCCACCTGAAACTGGCCATGAGCCGCTTACGAAAAGCCGGCAGGGAACATTCTGCCAGTGTGATCCTGCTCCCCGTTTTTATCACTATGCTGGAGAGTTCATATTAAGTTAACATAGAAGCATTCCCCCATTTTAATGGCTTGTGCAATTACTTCAGCGTATGGCACAACACGACAAATGGCTGAACCGGCTATTCACCAGCATCATTCAGCAAAAAGCAAATACAGAAGAGCAATCCTTTTTCTGGCAATGGATATGGAAACTGGATGTGCGTGAAAAACAAGCAGAGTTAACAAAACAGGAGCTGAATTCAGTGAAGGAACGGCTCTGGGAAAATATTTCAGTGGAAACAAGTCCAGGTATTCCTGTTGTAAAAAAATGGAACTGGAAGCGGACTATTGCAGCCGCTGCAATAATTACCGGCGTTCTCTTTGCCAGCTGGATAGGCATGCAGCAGTATTTCTCACCTAAAGCAGATCAGCAATACACTCTCGCAACTGATAAACAATCTATCAAACGATTTATTCTTCCGGATAGCACCGAAGTAACACTTAACCGCAACTCCACTCTTCAATACAGCAGTGCTTATAATGATAAGGAAAGACGGGTAGTACTTACCGGTGAAGGTTATTTTGAAGTGCATAAGGACAGCCTGCATCCGTTTATCGTGCAAACGGATGAACTGGAAACAAGGGCCCTGGGAACTGCATTCAATATTGAAGCCCGTAAAAACGAAGGCCAGATAAGGATAGCGCTTACTGAAGGAAAAGTAGCTATCTCACAGGCAGATAATCCTGCGCTGAAAAGTATGCTTCACCCAGGTCAATTGCTGCGATATGACCGTAACACAAAGCAGTCGGGCACCACTTCCTTTACTACTGATGTAAGGATCTGGACAAGCGGCGGACTTGTTTTTAATGGCATTCCACTTACTGAAGCGCTCGACAGACTGGAAGAACGTTATGGCCTGCAATTGCAATATGAAAGAAAGCAACTGGAGGGTAAAACGGTGACGGCTTCCTTTGGTAAAACAAGCTGGCAGAATGCCCTATCCAGTCTCCTGTTTGCACATGATCTCCAGTACACTTTGAAAGACAGCATCATCATCGTCCGGTAAACAGATTATTTACTCAAAACAAAGGAGGTGCAGCGAACACCTCCCTGTTTTAAACACTTGCATTAAAAACACAAGCATTACTATGGATCACAATTTTAGACAAAAAATGCAGCAATGCAAAAGCTCTTTTAAACAAAAGGCTTTTTATTGCCTGTTGACCGCAATGGCCCTGTTCAGCACTATACGGGCCCAGTTGCAGGAACTGAAGGGAAGAGTAAGCATAAACCAACACCAAACAACGGCTTTAAAAGTTATTGAAACATTAGACAATCAAAGCAGCTATAGTTT
>CBHEUU010000468.1:0-4290 GCA_965990355.1 uncultured Chitinophagaceae bacterium | reverse complement strand
TATCGGCCAGGTGCATCCGCTGTATGTAGTGGATGGTATTTTCAATGATAACATTGATTACCTCAACCCCAATGATATCGAATCAATCGAAATTCTGAAAGATCCATCTTCCCTTGCCATCTTCGGTGTAAAAGGTGCTACAGGTGTTATCGCCATTACTACCAAGAAAGCTAAAGCCGGCCAGGTAACAGTCAACTTCAATACAAGTTGGGGTACCAAGAAACTGGTTGACAAAATCAAACTGGCAAATGCAGAACAGTTCGCCATGTTGTTTGCAGAAGAAAGAGCATTTGATGGCACTACTGATCCTTATGATTATACCGGCCTTACTGCAAACACTGATTGGATAGATGCTGTTACCAGGACTGGCAATTTCAACAATAATAACCTGAGCATTTCCGGAAGCACAGACAAAAACAGGTTCAATCTTGGTCTTGGTTATCTTTCTGATGAAGGTATTATCAAGCATGAGCGCCTGAAAAAAATGCAACTGTCATTTACGGATGAATTCAAAGTGAGTAAAGCTATTAAAGTAGGGATTGTGTTGAATTCATCAAGGCAGGAAAATCCTTATGATGCTACTGCCGTGTTGGACGATGCAAGAAAAGTAATGCCCCAGGTATCTGCCGGCACTAAACAGTTCTATGTAAGAAATCCTTATGGAAGTGATAGCATTTACCAAGACCTGTATTCCGCATTGGATGTAGGCCTTCAGAACTCTGGTGTGGTAAACCCATTGCTGAGAGTGGAAAATGAATGGAATAAAGTAAAAAGTATTGAGTACAGGAATGTGGGAAGCATTTATGCTGAAGTCGGCTTCCTGAAATATTTCACTTTCAGATCAACTTTCTATGCAGATATCAGCAATCTGAATAAACGCCAGTACACTCCGTTGTACTATGCATACAATCCCAAAACCAACCAACCTGAATTATACAGCCAGATAACAGGGGTTCAGGAAGATGATCAGACCTGGAGAAAATACCAGCAGGATCATGTGTTGACATTTAAGAAAGCATTTGGTGACCATAGCGTTACAGCTACAGGAGGTTTCACCACTTATTATTATGGTAATTTCAACAGGACCGGTAAGATCAGTCAGAAAACCGGACCTGCCGGTGTGCCTATTCCGAATGATGAGCGCTTCTGGTATATGTCAAACGGTTTTGAAGATCCTTCAACCACTTCCAGCACATCCAGTCAGAGCGAATACACAACTGTTTCTTATCTCGCCCGGGCATTGTATAGCTACAAGAACACTTACTTCCTGAATGCATCCTTCCGGAATGACGCTTCTTCAAGGATTCCTGAGAAGAATCGTAACCAGAAATTCTGGGCTGTTGGTGCAGCATGGGATATTTCAAAAGAAAATTTCATGCAGGGGCAACATATTTTCAACTTCCTGAAATTAAAAGGATCAGTTGGTGTACTGGGTAACCAAACAGCTTCAAGGCTTGACGGAACTCCGCTTAACTATCCTTTCTATCCTAATCTTACTTCTGGTTCCAATGCAGTTTTCGGTACCAATATTTACACAGCTGCTACCGAAGATTATCTTGCTAACCCTGATCTGAAGTGGGAAACTGTATCTGCTTATGAAGTAGGTATTGAGCTGAATGCATTCCAGAACAAGCTTCATTTGGAAGCCAACTACTTTAACAGGAAAACAAATGACCTGATGACTTATGTTGACAGGTCATCCATCGGTTTAAAAAACAAACTGGAAAACGGTGGTAGTATCCGGAACTGGGGTGAAGAGATCTCTGCTACCTGGACACAGAACTTCAGCAGTGATCTGCGGTTGGAAGTGTCTGGTAATATTACCTTCCTCAAAAACGAAGTGCTTAGCTTAAGTGATGATCTGCCTACCGGCTATCTTTTCAGAAGTTTCCAGAACAACGGAAGTGCGGAAAGCCGCACACAGGTAGGACATCCGATCGGTTCTTTTTATGGTTATGAAGTAGCAGGTGTTTATCAATCTTATGCAGACATCCTGAGTTCGCCCAATGCTTCTGCAGTAGGAGCATACGGACCCGGCGATCTGAAGTTCAAGGATATCAATGGTCCTGATGGAAAAGGTCCTGATGGAAAGATTACAGCTGATGACAGAACTTTCATCGGTAATCCCACACCTGATTTTACTTACGGTACTTCCATCAATCTTACCTGGAAAGGATTTAACCTGGGTATTGATATGATCGGTGTATATGGTAATGAAGTATTCAGAACATGGGGTTCACTGGAATCTCCTTTCCAGCGCGTGAACTATCCTCTTGAAAAACTGGACAGATGGCATGGAGCAGGTACATCCAACTGGACACCTATTCTCGGCCAGGGTCACCGGTTTAATTACAACGGATCCACTTATAACATTGAAGACGGAAGTTATTTCAGGCTCAGGAATATTCAGCTGGGATATAATTTCTCTAAAAACATGTTGTCTAAGCTGAGGATCCAGAATCTGCGCGTGTTTGTGAATGTGCAAAACCTGAAGACCTGGAAAAACAACCTGGGTTATACACCTGAGTTTGGTGGTGATGCTACTGCATTCGGATATGATAATGCAGGCGGAGCAATTCCTGTTGTGAGCACCATCGGCCTCAATGTTACATTTTAATCCTTTAAACTGATTTATTATGAAAATAAATAAAAACTATTACTGGGGGTTGCTGTTGGTCCTGTTGCTCCCCCTCTTCATCGGGGTGTCAGGATGTAAAAAATTCCTTGACCGCAAGCCTTTGCAATCCACGCTCGATGATTTGAACCAGGGTGCTTTGGAAGGGCAGATATTTGCCATCTATAATATTCTGCGCACCTATTCCGGATTCTCTGAACTGGTATGGCTCGATTTCCATAGCATCCGCGATGATGATGCGCAGAAAGGAAGTGATGCCAATGATGGTAAAGAGGTCATCACAGAATTTGAAACATTTCAGTATGTTAAAGACGATTGGGCGCCAAATACATACTGGAATGACCACTATTCCATGATCAACGCAGCCAACAACGCATTGCATACTGCTGACTCTCTCAATGTAACAGATCCTGCTTCACTTCGTAATGTGGGAGAAGCATTATTCTTCCGTGCGTATTCTTATTTTGAGCTGGTAAAAACCTATGGTGAAGTGCCGCTGATCAATTACAAGATCGTTAATCCTTCAGATGGTATCAGAGCCAAGTCAACTGTACCGGATTTATACGCCTTCATAGACTCAAACCTTCAGGCTGCTGTACAATTGCTGCCCCTGCATTCAGAAGAGTATGGATCTGGTTTTGATGGAAGGATCACTAAAGGTGCTGCCAATACATTATGGGCACAAACCTACCTGTTCCGCCAGAATTGGGGCCGTGTTGTAGGTATTTGCAACGAAATCATTGCTTCAAACGTATACTCACTTACACCCAACTTCCAGGACATCTGGAAAGATGGTACAGATGGAGCCGGAAAGAATGGACCTGAATCCATTTTTGAAACTCAAACCTGGGTAGGACAAAATGGTCAAAGCAATACGAAAGTAGACAATGGAAACCATTGGGGAACCTGCCAGAATATAAGACGCAATGGTGCACCGGTTGAATGGAACCTGGGCTGGGGATGGAATACACCAACTGATAACCTCGTAAATGCCTGGGACGAAAATGATCCGCGCAAACGTAAAACCGTTTTGTATTCAGGCCAGTTTGATGGCGGAGCTGCACAAGGTGGTTATGGAGCTACATTGCCTGCTTATACAAACCCGGATGGCGCTGGCGGTTTTGCCCAGAAGTACTGGAACAAAAAAGTGTACTCTGATCCTGCCATGCGTGCTTATACAGGCATGATTAATAATAACGGCGCTGCCCGCTGGATCAATCACCGTATATTCCGTTATGCAGATGTAATACTGATGCTGGCCGAAGCTGCTAATGAAACGAATGCTGGCGCAGTAGCAGAAGCCAACCTGGAATTGATCCGGAACAGGGCCAGTGGTAATCTCGGAGAAGGCCGCCTGATTGTTCCAAAAATCACTTTTGTAAACCAGGCACAAATGCGCACAGCTATCAAAGCGGAAAGACGTTTTGAATTTGCTATGGAAGGATACCGCTTCTATGACCTGGTAAGATGGGGCGATGCTTTATCAGTATTGGGAGGATTAGGTTATACTAACCGTTGCCGGTATTACCCGATACCACAGAAAGCAATTGATTTATCAGGGAATGTGCTGAAACAAAATCCCGAATGGCAATAGATATTTTTTAAACAGGCTGCCGTTTCAGCAGCAGCCTGTTTATTTAACCATTCATCCATAA
>CBHEUU010000467.1:0-4329 GCA_965990355.1 uncultured Chitinophagaceae bacterium | reverse complement strand
TGGAGCGCAGCGAGGATGAATAGCCCTCCATTTCTGCCAAAGGCACCTTGGCTGTTATCTTCCGGAAATGACGTTCATTGTCCATGCCTTCCACAATTGCCCTCCGGCTTTGCAAATCACCCATCACGGCACCAGTCAGTTCATCCGGACATAATACTTCCACCAGATAAATAGGCTCGAGTATTTGCGGATCTGCCTGTTGGAATGCCTGGCGGAAAGCCTGCAGCCCGGCTATTTTAAACGAGATATCATTACTGTCTACAGGATGCATCTTTCCATCATACACCGATACACGGATATCACGGGCATAGGAACCGGTAAGCGGACCATTCTGCATTTTTTCCATCACTCCCTTTAAAATCGATGGAAGGAACCGTGCATCTATTGCACCGCCTACAATGCAATTATAAAAAACCAGTTTACCACCCCAGTCAAGATCATAGGTATCACGCCCACGCACAGTCAGATCTTTTGGTTCAGCCAGGCCTTCATACCATGGCTCTATCCGCATAAACACTTCGCCAAACTGTCCTGCTCCCCCGCTCTGCTTTTTGTGGCGGTAACTGGCATCTGCAGGCCGGCGGATCGTTTCGCGGTAAGCAATGCGTGGCTTCACAAATTTCACTTCCAGTTTGTGGTTATGTTCAATCTTCCATTTAGCCACTGCAAGATGCATATCACCCTGGCAATGGATCAATGTTTGTTTCAGTTCAGACGACACTTCCACCCGCAGTGTCGGATCTTCTTCCCTCAACTGGTGTAAAGCCTGGGATAATTTTTCTTCCTCCCCTTTCTTCAATGTTTCAATCGCAACAGTCATATTTGGCGCAGGGAATTCAATCGGCGGCAATTCATAATTGCGGCCTTTAACGTGAAGCGTATTATTCACATGTGTGTTCTTCAGTTTCAGTGTAGCGCCAATATCTCCTGCTACGAGTTCATTCACCTGCGTACGCTTATTACCTTCTACCAAAAATAACTGGCTGATCTTTTCCGTAACGCCGGTGGATTCATTTTCCAGGTCCATTCCGCTTTTAATGACACCGGAATACACTTTAAAAAAAGAAAGCTCGCCTACATGCGACTCGCTTACTGTTTTATAGATAAAAAGACAGGCTGGTCCATTGGCATCGCAGGGCAACGCCTCTCCCTTACGCGTTGTTTGCGGTGGCATTTCATTGGCGCTGGGGCATACATTGTCAATAAAACCCATCAGCCTGCCGCTTCCCATATTTCTTTCTGCAGACAGGCAGAACAATGGAAAAAGATCATGATTGATCATGGCCTTTTTCAAACCATTCTTCATTTCATCTTCATCCAGTTCTCCCTGGTCAAAATATTTTTCCATCAACGTTTCATCATTACTGGCCACGGCTTCCACCAGTTCTTTATGCAATGCCTCTGCTTTGGCTTTTTCTTCTTCAGGGATAGGAAGCTTATCCGGCTTGCCACCGGCATCTTTAAACTTGTACATGGTCATCCGCAACACGTCAATGATCTCGTGAAAGCCTGCGCCGGTTTGCCTGGGATACTGCACCATCACCACTTTATACCCAAAATGGGCTTTGGCTTCCCTTACTGTTTTATCAAAATCTGCATTATCATCATCCAGTTTGTTAACCGCAAAGATCATCGGTGTTTTGAACTGCTCGGTATATTCCCAGATGATATCGGTACTTACTTCCACACCCATTACGGCATTCAGCAACATCAATCCTGTATCAGCCACACGTAATGCAGCGATCACTTCACCGGAAAAATCATCATAGCCCGGCGTATCGATAATGTTGATTTTATAACCCCGCCATTTGGCATGGAGCAATTTGCTGAAGATGGAATTACCCCGCTCCTGTTCCAGTTCATGGTAATCCCCTGTAGTATTTTTTTCGGAGATATTTCCTTTGCGGTTGATCACACCTGCTTCATATAGCATGCATTCCGCTAAGGTGGTCTTACCGGAACCGGCATGTCCCAGCAAGACAATGTTTTTTACATGTGAGGTATCAAACTCTGGCATAACAAATATTTTATGGTAAGCAATAAGATTAGCTATGGAGTCTATTGCTGATTGCAGGATATCTGTATGCCTTGCGTAGTATAATCGATGCTTAAGTTCAATTCCGGTGAAGACGAAGCCTTTCAGGCCAATGCCTGGTAGATAGAAGCCAGCAATACTCTCCAGTTGAAGGATAAGGCGAATAAGCGTTAGGTCGTTGCGACGCTCAGAAAACGGTTAAATTCAATACGAAGGTCTTGCAACGTAAGATCGAGCGACTGGTACTGTTCAAAAAGCATTTCATGTTCTGCCAGCGTTTCTTCACGGAGATGTCCTTTATTCACATTCATTTCATAATCGATAAGGCGTGCATGCGCTTTGATAGCATGACGCAGATCGTGAATATTGATAAGCTGAATGTGAAACTGGTTGTGTAAATGTTCAACCTCTTGTAACTGATCTTTGGAAAGCTGGCGGGAGCAAATCTGCTGGAGTTCTGATTTTTCGCGAATAAATTCATCGCGATACTGGCGGAGTGCATCTCTCCAGGCATTGCACTCTGCGGTAAGCTGTGAAGTTTCTACCTGAACCATGGGATTAAAATTTAAGAGTAAGAAAATGGGGTTTAACTCTATTCTTCCCTGGGGTTTGGATGGTGTATGTAAGTTAAAACTCTTTTAGGAATAAAATGCAGACCTTTTATTAACAGCCTGGCTCTCGACTCCCTACTCCCGACTATATTTGCAGTCCATGATTTCCCAGCAAACGATACAACAGATACTCGGCCGCCTTGATATTCTCGACGTGGTAGGAGAATTTGTAAAGCTTAAAAAGCGGGGAACTAACTACCTGGGACTCTGTCCCTTCCATAACGAAAAGACTCCTTCTTTCACCGTTTCGCCAGCCAAAGAGATCTATAAATGCTTTGGTTGCGGCAAAAGCGGCAATACCATCAGCTTTGTGATGGAACATGAGAAGTACAGCTATGTGGAAGCCCTGAAATGGCTGGCCAACCGCTATGGCATTGAAATAGAGGAAACTTTTGTAAGTGAAGAACAGAAACAGCAATTCCAGACTGCAGACAGCCTTTTCATTATCAACAATTTTGCACAACAATTCTTTTCCGATAAACTGTTCAATTCCGAAGAAGGCCAGGATATCGGCCTTGCTTATTTTAAGGAAAGAGGATTCCGGGAGGAGATCATCCGGAAATTCCAATTGGGTTATTCCCCTGAACAACGTGATGCTTTTACCCGCGAAGCGCTGGCCAAACAATACAATGCAGAGCTGCTGGTAAAAACAGGCCTGGTGTCAAACCGCAATGATCAGTTGATGGACAACTATCGCGGCCGGGTGATCTTCCCAATACATAATCACAGCGGCAAAGTGCTGGGATTTGGTGCCAGGATACTGAAAAGCAATGACCGTGCTCCCAAGTATATCAATACGCCGGAGAATGAAATTTATATCAAAAGCAAGATCCTTTATGGTTCTTATTTTGCGCGGACAGCCATTGACAAGGCAGATGAATGCCTGCTGGTAGAGGGCTATACTGATGTGATCTCCCTTCACCAGGCTGGTATTGAAAACGTGGTAGCTTCCGGGGGCACTTCTCTTACACCTGACCAGTTAAGACTGATAAAGAAATACACCAATAATCTCACTATTATTTATGATGGCGATAATGCAGGCGTGAAAGCCGCCCTTCGCGGACTTGACCTCGCATTGGAAGAAGGACTGAATGTGAAACTGGTGCTGATCCCCGATAAAGAAGACCCTGATAGCTATGTAAACAAAATGGGGGCAGCTGCTTTCACCGACTTTGTAAACCGCAATAAAAAAGACTTTATCCTCTTCCAGTTGGAAGTAGCCCTGAAAGATGCGGGCACTGATTCAGTGAAGAAAGCGGAAGTGGTGAACAAGATGGCGGAAACAATTTCCAAAATCAATAAGGCAGAAGATTTCACCAGGCAGCAGGATTATATCAAGCAGACTTCCGAGATACTGAAGATCGAAGAAGGCGGATTGCATTCACTGGTCAACAAATTCATCCGTGACCGTATTGCTACGCAGGAAAGAAAACTGCCCTTTGAGGAAGCACGCCATCATGAAGAAAATGCAAGACAGGCTGAAGCTACTAATTATGACGATGCCACTTTCAATTTGCTTTTCAAGGATGAACTGCAGGAACGGGAAGTAGCAAGGATATTACTTGAATACGGGATCAAGAAATGGGATGATACCAAACTGGTGGCAGAATACATTTTTGAAGAGATCCCGGATGAATCGCTGATTGATAATGTTGATGTGATCCGCCTGATAGCTGCGTTCAA
>CBHEUU010000466.1:0-4333 GCA_965990355.1 uncultured Chitinophagaceae bacterium | reverse complement strand
GCATTGCTAAATAAACTCAGCTGGGAAAACAAGCCGCTTTCAGGTTACAATTATTATGTAATGGGCCAGATATGCATTGATAAAAAATACCGCGGCCAGGGCTTGTTTGAAATGCTTTATCATTATCACAAAGATATTTACAGTCCGCAGTTCAATCTCTTTATTACTGAAATAGCCACACGTAATCACCGCTCTTTAAGAGCACATGAGAAAGTAGGTTTTAAGATCATTCATACTCATAAAGATGAACTGGACGAATGGGCCGTGGTCGGATGGAATTGGGTTAGTCCTATCTGAAACGACTTCTTCCCGGATATGATTTTACTTATCTTCAGTTAAAAATCAACCATGAAACGCCTGTTGTTTCCTTTCCTGCTTTTTATTACCTGTTTTAAACTTGAGGCACAAACTCCTTCTTTTATTAAAGACAGCATTGACAGTTACATAACACAAGGACTGAAAGATTGGGATATTCCCGGTCTTTCAATAGTGATTGTGAAAGATGGAAAAACGGTGCTGATGAAAGGGTATGGTGTAAAGGATATCAATACCAAAGAAGCGGTGGATGAGAATACGCTGTTCATGATCGCAAGTAATACAAAACTGTTTACAGGTATTTCGCTGGCGCAATTGGAGTTCAATAAGAAACTCTCACTGAATGATAAAATCAGCCGTTATTTTCCCGGTTATGCCTTGTACGATACATTGTCCAGCCAATCGGTAACCATACGCGATATGCTTTGTCATCGTCTTGGTACTAAAACCTTCCAGGGAGATTTCACTTTTTGGAACAGCACTTTAAACCGCAGTGAGATCATGCGCAGGATGCGTTTGCTGAAACCGGTCGGCTTATTCCGCCAGGATTATGGATATTGCAACAGTTGTTTTCTTACTGCAGGTGAAGTGATCCCTAAAGTAACAGGTAAATCCTGGGAACAATATGTACAGGACAGCATTCTTACACCTTTGCAGATGACACATTCCACGGCAATATCTGCCGGTATGGAGCAGAAGGCCAATGTGGCAAGACCTTATACTACAAGCTATACTGGTAAGCTTAACAGGGTGCCGTATGACCAATGGGATAATCTTGGACCCGCTGCAAGTGTTATCAGTAATGTGAATGATCTTTCACACTGGCTGGCTTTTCAATTGGACAGCGGCCGGTATAACGGGCAACGGATCATGCCATTTGCCGTACTGCAAAAAACAAGGGATGTAAATATTTCTACCAATAGCCGTAAATCAGCCAGCTTACCCACGCATTTCCGTGGATACGGATTGGGATTGTTTGCAGCAGATTACAATGGCCGGCAGATCTACTGGCATACAGGAGGAGCAGCCGGAATGGTGAGCAATGTATGTTTTGTGCCGGAAGAAAAACTGGGCATTGCCATACTGACCAATAATGACAACCAGAGCTTTTTTGAATTGTTGCGATACCAGGTGCTGGATGCTTATTTAGGAGTGGCTTATACAAACAGGAGCCTCCAGGCATTGCCGGATTTCAAAAAAGAAATGGATACGCAGTTGAAAGAGATTGCTGCCTGGAAGGCAAGGATAAAAAACAGTAATCCTCCTCTTCCGCTTTCAGCTTATACGGGTAGCTATGAAAATAATATTTATGGAAGTATTACTATTACGCCGGACAATGGAAAATTAGCGGTTCGCTTTAATAGTCATAAAGATCTCACAGCGCATCTTTCCTATATTGACAATGATGAATGGTTGCTGGAATATGCCAATATCGAGTACGGCATTTTTGCCATCCGTTTCAAAACAGAAAAGCAAAAAGTGGTATCAGTGGATATACGGGCAAATGAGTTTGTTGAATATGACGCATATACGTTCAAAAAGAAATAATTCTTTTATTTCCCTTGCGGTTTCCAGCTATCTTTCAATCCCACTGTACGATTGAAAACCATTCCGCTGGTGCTGCTGTCTTTATCCAGCACAAAATAACCTTTGCGGATGAATTGATATGCTTCGTCGAACTTTGCATTTTTTACTGCAGGTTCAGCATACACGGATTTTATTACATGCAGTGAATCAGGATTGATGTAGTCCTTAAAATCCCCGTCTTCATTGGAAGGGTCTTCTACACGGAACAAACGGTCATACAAATGCATTTCAGCCGTAATAGCATGCTTAACACTTACCCAGTGCAGCGTACCTTTCACATGAATGCCTGAAGTGTCGGATCCGCTTTTGCTTTCAGGGATATAGGAGCAATGCAGTTCGGTTACATTGCCGTCTTTATCCTTAATCACTTCATCACATTTGATAATGTAAGCTGATTTCAATCGTACCATTTGACCGGGTGCGAGGCGGAAGTATTTTTTTGGAGGATTTTCCATAAAATCTTCCCGCTCTATATAAATCTCGCCGCTAAAGGGAATTTCCCTTTCGCCTGTGGCCGGGTCTTCGGGATTATTTTCGCTTTTCACGAGTTCTTCGCTGGCGGAATAATTGGTGATGATCACTTTCAGCGGATCAAATACCACCATTCTTCTCAATGCTTTTTTATTGAGGTCCTCGCGCACAAAAAATTCGAGCAAACCTATATCCACAATATTGTCCCTTTTGGCGATACCGGCGCGCTCACTGAAATCGCGGATGCTTTGAGCAGTATATCCTCTCCTGCGCATACCGGAGATGGTGGGCATACGGGGGTCATCCCAACCGGTAACATGTTTTTCATTCACCAGTTGCAGCAATTTACGTTTGCTCATGACCGTGTAGGTAAGATTGCGGCGGGCGAATTCGTATTGTTTGCTGGGGAAGATCTCCAGTTTTTCGATCAGCCAGTCATACACTTCACGGTGCGGTACAAATTCCAGCGTGCATATTGAATGGGTGATCTTTTCAATTGAATCGCTTTGGCCATGTGCAAAATCGTACATGGGGTAAATACACCAGGCATCTCCTGTGCGGTGATGATGTGCGTGTTTGATCCGGTAAAGTATCGGATCACGCATGAGCATATTGGGAGATGTTATATCAATCTTTGCCCTCAGTACTTTCTCCCCATCGTTATATTTACCTGCCCGCATATCAGCAAAAAGCTGAAGGTTTTCCTCCACGCTTCTTTCTGCATATTTATTACGGTGCCCGGGGTGCGTAGGCGTACCTTTTTGTTCGGCTATTTCTTCAGAGCTGCTATCATCCACGTAAGCCAATCCGTTTTTGATCAGCTTTATGGCATATTCATATAACTGTTCAAAATAGTCAGAAGCATAGTATTCATTAGCCCATTGGAAACCCAGCCAGCGAACATCATCTTTAATGCTCTCCACATATTCTGTTTCTTCTGTAACGGGATTGGTGTCATCAAAGCGCAGGTTGGTACCACCTCCGTATTTGAGGCTGAGTCCAAAATTGAGACAGATGCTGGAAGCGTGGCCGATATGGAGGTATCCATTTGGTTCCGGCGGAAAGCGGGTCATAATGGACTTATACTTGCCGGAGGCCAGGTCTGCTTCAATGATCTCTTCCAGGAAATTGAGGCTCTTTTCTTCTTTCTTTTCTTCGTGTGACATAGGTCTGCAAATATAACAAAGTCGCGCGACAAAGCCCGGGAGCAACCAGCGCTAAAAACAAGATTTTGAGCCTTATAAAGCATGGAAAACAGCCTTCATTTATCCACCACTCAATCCTTCCACCTCCACTCCCCCGCTATCTGCAAAGGCTCTTTAAGATTAGCTTTCAGCAACAATTCCTTTGTCTCTCCATCTGTTAATCTCTTCGCAGCAATCTCCTGTGCATCTGCCAATCCATATATCAGCATAGCATTAAAACGGACCGTATTCTGCATGCCCTTTTCATCCACCAGTTTAAAATCATCACAGTCGGCATGATAACAGGGCCCTGCATTATTCGGAAGACTTCCTCCTCCTGCTCCACCGGTTGGCAGGCCCTGAAGCATAAACGGCTGGTGATCGCTATGAAGACCGGCACCACTGCGGAAACTGTTCTTGAAGCTGGTGTCAATCGCCTGTGCCAATGCTCCGATTGCCTGGAACAAAGGCTTGCTGTCATCTGTAGTAGCAGAATATCCCTTGGGGTCATTGGTCATATCATAATTCAACATGAACCTGATCTTGCCGACCATGTCGGCGACCGGGCCGAGGACCGGCTGCGTCAGCGCATAGGGAAGCGCATAGGCGGTCGACAACAGCGCGGCAGTGGCGGTGCTGACGGCAAGGTCATGCGCGATCAGCGGGATGACCGGGTCGACGGCGCGCACGGACAGGGACGAGGCGAACGCAACCGTGCTCAGGACGAGGAGAAAGGCCGAAATGACGCGTCTCGGGTGCTAGAGGAGGATCAATTC
>CBHEUU010000465.1:0-4338 GCA_965990355.1 uncultured Chitinophagaceae bacterium | reverse complement strand
AATAGCCGGCGCAAGCATTTTCATTCCTGAAGCAAAAGTTTCAACAGTTACCAATGCGTATGGCTTTTATTCTATCACCCTGCCCAAGGGAGAATATACAATCGTTATCAGCTGTGTAGGATTTGAGAATATCGAGGAACACATTTCTCTTACAACAAATATCAAGAAATCTTTTTCGATGCTTGAAAAAAGCAAAACTTTAGATGAAGTAGTGGTAAAATACAATAGTTCCGCAAGCAACATCCGGAAACCCGAAATGAGTGTGAATAAACTCTCTATCTCCACTATCAAAAAAATGCCGGCAGTTATGGGCGAGGTTGATATTTTGAAAGCTATCCTGCAACTTCCGGGAGTTGCCACTGCACAGGAAGGAGCGACAGGCTTTAACGTTAGGGGAGGTTCGGTAGACGGAAATTTGATATTGTTAGATGAAGCCGTTGTTTACAATACTTCACACCTGTTTGGTTTTTTCTCTGTTTTTAACGCTGATGTGATTAAGGATTTGAAATTGTATAAAGGTGGAATACCTGCTAATTTCGGTGGGCGCACTTCTTCTGTTCTGGATATTTATCAAAAAGAGGGGAACAACAAAGAATATCATATAACGGGCGGAATTGGGGCGGTGTCGAGCAGATTACTGGCAGAAGGCCCTATTGTGAAAGATAAAAGTTCGTTCGTGGTTGCTGGCCGTGCTTCTTATGCTCATTTGTTTATGAAACTGGCAGACAATCCCAATTCTGTTTCTTTTTATGATTTGAATGCTAAACTGAATTATAACATCAATGATAATAACAGGATTTTCCTTTCAGGATATTTCGGTAAGGATAAAATGGATTTCAGCAATTTTTTCAGCAACAATTACGGGAACTCATTCTTTAATCTTCGTTGGAATCATATCTTTTCTGATAAATTTTTTTCCAATGCATCGGTCATTTACAGTAAGTACGATTATGGCCTGAAGATAAAATATGTTGGCATTGATTGGGCATCGGACATCCGTAATTATAATCTGAAGTACAATTTTAGCCATCATCTGTCTGATAAGCTGGTTTTGAATTATGGCGTCAATTCCATCTACTACCAATTCAATCCCGGCACAATAAAACCTATGTATCCTGCATCGCCTATCAATGCCGACCAGATTGAAAAAAAATATGCCTGGGAAAATGCATTGTATGTCAGTGCCGAGCAAAAACTCACCGATAAAATATCATTGAATTATGGACTGCGATATAGCAATTTCCAACGGTTGGGGGAACAGAATGTAAATAATTATGCCAATAATCAGGCAGTGTTTTTCAATCCCGGATTACAAATTTATGAGGAAGGAACGCCTATGGGTATAACGCATTACAATAAAAACAAAAAGATTATTGATTTTGGAAATTTAGAACCTCGTTTGGCAGTTTCTTATACCATAAATAACGACCAATCCATCAAGGCGAGTTATAACCGCATGAGCCAGTATATTCATTTAATTTCTAACACAGCTTCTGTCTCTCCGCTCGATATTTGGGCACCGAGCGACCAATATTTGAAACCTGAAATTCTTGACCAGGTTGCATTGGGCTATTTCAGAAATTTCAGCAATGGAAAATATTCTTTGGAAACAGAAGCTTTTTACAAGAAAATAAAAAACAAAGCAGATTATATTGACGGTGCCGAATTGATTGCCCACAAAGCCATAGAACAGGTTTTGCTAAACGGGGAGGGGAGGGCTTACGGACTTGAAGTGATGCTGAAGAAAAATACCGGAAAGCTGACAGGCTGGCTTTCTTACACACTTTCTAAAGCGGAGCAGCGCACGCCGGGAAGAAACGCAGGAGAACCTGGCATTAACAACGGCAAATGGTATCGTGCCAATTACGATAAAACGCATAACCTTTCACTTACAGCCGCTTATCAACTGACGAAAAAATGGAATTTCGGCGGCATTTTTACCTACCAAACTGGAAAAGCGGCAACCTATCCCATCGGCAAATATCAGTACCAGGGAATTACGATTGCGAATTACGGAGAGCGAAATATTAATTCGCTTCCTGCTTATCATCATTTGGATTTATCGGCAACCTACACACCAAAACCTGACAGTAAAAAAAGGTGGAAAAGTGAATGGGTGTTCAGTATTTACAATGTTTACAATAGAAGCAACGCCGCATCTATTATGTTCGAGCAAAACAGGGAAACAGGGTTGAGCGAAGCAAAAAGGATATCGATTTTCAGTATCATTCCCGGTGTGACTTACAATTTCAGATTTTAATCCTAATAATAGAAGAATGAAAAATATACTTAAATACCTGGTTGTTTCATTCTGGTTTTTCCTTCTGTCTTGCACAAAAGTGGTGGAAGTGGATTTAGAAACAGCAGAACCGAAATTGGTAATTGACGCATCGATTGATTGGGTAAAGGGTACGGCAGGTAATGAGCAGAAGATCAAACTCTCCACCACAACGGGATATTACAGTACGATATTTCCAACAGTTTCAGGAGCTGATATAGTTATAACAAATTCAGCAAATACTGTTTTTAGTTTTATAGAAAATCCCGGTACGGGAGAATATATCTGCTCCAACTTTCATCCGGTTATCGGGGATACTTATACATTAAAAGTAGTTTTGAATGGGGAGATTTATACCGCAACCGAAACTTGTATAGGTGTGCCGGATATTGAAAATAATATTGCACAGAATAATACCGGCGGATTTGGAGGTGACGAAGTGGAAATCACCTACTACTATCAGGATAATGGCAATGAGGAAAATTACTATCTACACCGTATTCTATCGCCTGTATCAGCATTTCCGGATTATAAAGCCAAAAATGACGAGAGAAGTCAGGGCAACCTAATGCAGGAATATTTTTCCGACAAAGATCTGAAGGCCGGTGATATGATAAACATCAGTCTGTATGGAATATCCGGGAGATATTATGATTATTTCAGAAAATTGTTAGCAGCGTCGGGGGCTGGTGACGGTCCGTTTCAAACAACACCAGGTTCGGTGAGAGGAAATGTCATTAATCAGACCCATTTTGAAAACTTCGCTTATGGATATTTTAGATTATCGGAAGTGGACGTAAAGGATTATACGATAAAGTAATTAATTGGGTTCACAGATATTGCATGTATTTAGATTGACTTGCTTTTCCTTACTTCATAAAATGCGTTGTTGCTTGCGTTACACTAACTATACGGGTAAAAACACCTCTTCAATAACCGTGAAAAAACGGTTGCTAAATAAAAAAGTGAGGACTAATTTTAGTTTTAAGAGTTTATACTGATTCAGAAAAATCGATGCTATAGTTTATTTTCAAGTTACTTCTCAGGTAATCCTTCCAACTCCCTTTAAAACTAGGTGAACATTTGCCATCGGGTATCAAGTTGACATTCTTGCCTGAAGTGCTATCTATTGAAATTGATTTTAACCGGCAAGACCGTTCACAGTAAGTTTTCAATGATCTGAATGGCGTAAGAGAGATATGTGCTTACGCTTTTTTGAATCTTATTATGGAGTTCCACGATAGATGTACTAACGCCATCTACATAACATAAACACCGAAATATGCAAAAGAGTATCTTCTTGCTAGTTGGAATAGTTCTGGTTACTTCCAATTGCGGAAGCGGCGACGTCGACTCCCAATCTACGACAGATAGTGTGGCAGTATCCGAACCAGATTCCGCTTTAGCAGATAGCAGCACCAATAATGGCAAGTATATATGCGGATTTACCGGCAGTTTTGCATATGTAGACAATATTCCTTTAGCAGCGGGGCCGAGCTCTAACAATGACTCTGCCATTGAAAGAATTTTCGCCACCATATGGAGCAATGTGATCGCTGGCAGACCTGATGCTATCAGGATTGAAAAAGATGCAGATCAAAATAATCCTGAATATAAATATGCAGCAGCAAAAGGAAGTTTTACAGATTTAGGGAATATCGTTAGACATGTATTCTATAAATCCAATGATTTGTCACCCTTACTGCAACGGGATAATGGATGGCATTTGAAAGCTATTGCGTTGCACGAATTTGCACATCATATCAATTGCGATCCATTCACAGGAGTATCTAGAGACGTTGCAGAACTGGGGGCTGATGACTATGCAGGATATATAATGGGAAGATGGTTAAAAACAACCCTTGACACTGCACTGCTGGCTTTCTCCAATCTTACTGAGGAACATCCAACCAATGGCTATCCAAACAGGCAAAGAAGAATCGCAGCAGTGAAGGCAGGGTGGGAACGTGGCCAAATTTTATCCATGTTTTCCCTTGTTTCTGCATTTATAAAGGTTCGTGGCCCCAACCGTGGGTTCACTATGACTGAGAAGCAGATCG